>JBIKOZ010000217.1:0-3788 GCA_044357745.1 Limnohabitans sp.
CGATGAAAAAAAACTTTCCCCTCCAAATTGAAGGCAAAAACCCCGACCGCGTGCTGGAGGCTGTGAAACACGAAATCCGTAAATACTTCAAACGTGAACGCAATCGTACAGTGCCCAAAGATGTGGACTTCTGGGACTTTGATTGCAAAGTAGGTATCACTGCCGAATTGGCAGAAGTCGTCAAAGTCAGCGCCGTGATTGAAACCCTGGATGCACTGGCCAAAGAAGGTGCCGCGTCAGCCTATGTTGAAATTTTGAGCAAGCATGGCATTCGAGTCGTTCGTCCCGAAAACGACCCCGTGATCATTGAGCGGGTTGACGACGCTGGCTTTGCCAACCGATAAAGAACTCGGCGCCAATGACCACGGCGCACCCTAGCAACATGGGAGCATCGCCATTTGCAAGGGGAAAATTCAGTGCAAATTGCGCTTACCGGACTCGTTGCTGAGAGCGTCCAGCACAAACATGGGAATGTCGACCTCAAATCTCTCACCATCTTCGGCCACACAATAATAGCTGCCGTGCATGGTGCCAGTTGGCGTTCTTAATCGGGTGCCACTGGTGTATTGAAATTTCTCACCGGGCTGTAACAAAGGCTGGTAACCCACTACCCCCAGACCTTTCACTTTCTCGTGAGTGCCATTGGCGTCGTTCACACTCCAGTACCTTGAAATAACCTGTGCAGCAATGTTGCCCTTGTTGGTGATGGTGATACTGTAGGCAAATGTATAAAGATCGCCCTCAGGATCTGACTGTTCAGGCAGATATTGAGGAATCACTTCAACTTGGAGCTTGTAGTTTGACATGAGGTGATTTTGATTGAGATGCAAATTCAAGCATTGGAAATGGATTATGCCTTCAAAGGCAAAGATCTCAGCCTTAGTCCCGTGAGTTTGAACATGGCATTGGCGACTGCAGGTGCCAGTGGTGGCACAGCAGGCTCACCCACACCCTCCGGCGCTTGGGTGCTGGGCACGATCCAAGTTTCTACAACCGGAGATTGGGCCATTTGCACCAAGGCATAGTTGGTGAAATTGTTTTGCTGAACCACACCCTCTTGAATGTCAATTTTGCCAAACAAGGCGGCACTCAAAGCAAAATTCACAGAGCTTTCTACTTGCTGCGCGACTGTCCCTGGGTTGACCACGGTGCCGCAATCGATGGCGCACACCACGCGGTGCACGCGCAGCATGCCACCCTTTAAAGAAACCTCGGCCACTTGCGCCACGATCGACCCAAAGGACTCGTGCAAAGCCACACCGTGCGCGTGCCCTGATGGCAAGTCAATGCCCCACTTGGCTTTTTCTGCAGCCAACTTCAAAACAGCCGCATAACGCGGTACCTGCTTCAATAACGATAAGCGAAATGCCAGAGGGTCTTGTTTGGTTTCAAAAGCCAACTCATCGATGAAGCTTTCAGAAAAGAATGCGTTGTGCGAGTGGCCCACAGAGCGCCAAAACCCGATGGGTACACCCATGTGCGTTGACACATGCGCCATGTGTTGATTTGCAAACCCATAAGGCAAATCAAACAAGCCCTCTGCCGTGGTTTTGTCAGGTGCATCAAACGGCCCCGACAATACCGGCAAAACGCGTGACATCCAGCGCGGCGAAATGGCATCACCCGCCGACTTGATACGCAAACTCTCAACCTCGCCCTTGGCGTTCAAGGCGGCGCTCAGTTGGGCGACATGCATCGGGCGATAAAAGTCGTGCGTCATGTCTTCTTCACGCGACCAAACCAGCTGAACGGGCACACCATCAAGTGCCATGGCAATTTGTGTGGCTTGCGCAACCACATCAACTTCTAAGCGACGACCAAAACCGCCGCCCAAAAGCGTGACGTTCACTTTCACTTTGTCGTCTGACACATTGGCCACTTTGGCAGCCACTGCACGCGCTAAACCAGGCACCTGCGTCGGCGCCCAAATTTCGAGTGCACCTGCCTTGAACTGCGCTGTGCAGTTCATAGGCTCCAGGGTGGCATGCGCCAAATAAGGCGCCTTGTACTGCGCTTCAACCATGCGCGCTGCGCTAGTTTCAACTTTGGCAGCATCGCCTTTTTCGTAAAACGTAAATCCCTTTTCTGATTTCAGTTTCTGTTGGAGTTCAAGCTCAATGCGCTTTGTATCGATAGCGCCTTCAGTACGCTGCGCCCATTGCGCCTTGACTTTTTCAGCAGCCTGCTTTGCGTGCCACGTAGTTTGAGCAACCACTGCAAAGCCTGCCGCAGAACCCGCCACACTGGCCAACTGAATGCACTTCACCACACCAGGCAGTGCCAGCGCTTCTTTGGCATCGAAGCTGGTTAAAGTGCCGCCCATTTGAGGCGCTTGAACTACGCTCGCAAAAAGCATGTTGGGCAGGCGTACATCGATACCAAATACAGCAGAGCCATCTGTTTTTGCGGGCACATCTGCACGGGCAGAAGGTTTGCCAATGAGTGTCCAGTCTTGACGATCTTTCAAGGCAATATTCTGAGGTGTTTGCGCAGCAGCACCTTTCGCAAACTCACCAAAATGCGCCGTCTTACCAGAGGCATGGGTGATCACACCCTCTTTGACCTTGATCTCTTGCAAAGGCACCTTCCATTGATCGGCGGCAGCCAGGCATAAACAGTTTTTTGCGGTGGCAGCAGCCAAGCGTAAATGTTCCCACGCATCTTTCACTGACGCGGATCCCCCTGTGGCATTGACGCCCAACTCACGCGCTACCTTGCCCACAATCCACTCGCCACTGTGAACGAGAAAAGGTTTGTCAACCCCCTCAGATTGCAAGGGGTGAAAAGGCAAGGTGCCCACAAACATGGCCACGTTGCCATAGATGCTGTCATGCCCTGCTTGTTCTAAGCGAATTTGAGTCAAAGGCACATCAAGCTCTTCAGCGACCAGCATCGCAAGTGCGTTGTGAATGCCTTGACCCATGTCACTGCGGTGCATCGCCAACACCACAACTCCGTCTTTGGCAATTTTGATCCAGCCATTGAGGGCTATTTCGCCCTCTGTCAGCAGCATGTTGTCTGGCCTGCCCAAGCGTGAACGTGCAGGCATCACACCCCAACCCACCATGAGTGCCCCTGTGATGCCAAGACCGCTGAGAATGAGATTACGGCGCTTCATGCTTGCGCACCTGCAGCGCGATGAATGGCTGCGCGCACACGTTGATAGGTACCGCATCGGCACAAATTGGTCATGGCCTCGTCGATGTCGGCATCGGTGGGTTTGGGTTTTCTTGCGAGGAGTGCTGCAGCTGCCATGAGCATGCCGCTTTGGCAGTAGCCGCATTGGGGCACTTGTTCTGCAATCCAGGCCAGTTGTAAGGGGTGCGGCTTTTCAGTCGTTCCCAAAGATTCAATCGTTTTGATGTTGGATCCTGCCACGCTGCCCACAGGCGTGACGCATGAGCGAACAGGTTGGCCATCTTTGTGCACTGTGCAGGCGCCGCATGCTGCGACGCCGCAGCCGAATTTGGTACCGATGAGGTTGAGTGAATCTCGAAGGACCCAGAGCAAGGGCATTTGAGGGTCTACCTCAAGGTTGACGCTGGTTCCGTTGATGGAGAGGTTCATGGGTCGCTTTGTTCAGAGGTTTTGGGGTTCGCGTTTTGGCTTTGCTTGGTAAGCGATGCTATCAGGTCATGTTGTATCTTTTGGAAAGAGCGTTGTGTAGCAAGGCTAAGGGCAACTTCCTCATACTGGCTACCAGAAATTTTCAGCCGGCTGGAGCGTTGAGCAGCAAGGCTAAGGGCAACTTCCTCATACTGGCTACCAGAAATCGTCAGCTGCCCTTA
>JBIKOZ010000270.1:0-3172 GCA_044357745.1 Limnohabitans sp.
ACGCGCATTGTCGCGATTCCGTTCATTGTGGGGGTCTTTTACACAGAACTTCCCATTGAGTCTCAAAACGTACTCGCCACCGCCATGTTTGTGATTTTTGCAATCACCGATTGGCTCGACGGTTACTTGGCCCGTAAGTTAAATCAAGCTTCTTCTTTTGGTGCTTTTTTAGACCCTGTAGCAGACAAGTTCTTGGTCTGCGCTTCCTTGCTCATTCTGGTTCATTTGAACCGAGTTCATGTGTTGGTCGCCTTGATCATCATTGGGCGAGAAATTGCAATTTCAGCGTTGCGCGAATGGATGGCTCAAATTGGCGCCAGTAAGAGCGTGGCCGTTCACTTTGTGGGCAAGCTTAAAACCACCGTGCAAATGGTGGCCATTCCCTTTTTGCTTTTCAATGGCCAGCTCTTCGGTTTCATTGACACTCAACTTTGGGGCACGGTTTTAATTTTGGCAGCCTCCATCTTGACCATCTGGTCCATGATTTATTACATGCAAAAAGCCTTGCCTGAAATCCGTGCACGTGTGAAATGATTGGCTGAGTTCAATTTGATTTGTTAGCGCGCATTGACCAACCCCACTGAAAATAACTATTCTTGGGTGCGTGCCATGCCTGCGGTCTTCGTACTCATTTGGAGCACTGGCTTTATCGTTGCACGATTTGGGATGCCGCATGCGCCTCCCTCTTCATTTTTGGCCATCCGATTTGCCTTGTCCATTGCCTGTTTTTTGCTTTGGATTTACTTTGCCAAAGTGCGCTGGCCTCAAACTCCTCGAGAATGGTTTCATCTGAGCATCACCGGTATCTTTATGCACGCCGGCTACTTGGGGGGCGTCTGGGCCGCAGTGAAAACGGGGATGGGTTCTGGTTTGACGGCACTCTTTTTGGGTTTTCAGCCGGTTCTCACAGCCATCTGGTTGTCTAGCCAGGGTGCAAGCGCTGAGAATAAAGTCAGTCGATATCAATGGATGGGATTGATTTTGGGTTTTTGCGGGCTGCTTCTGGTGGTCTGGCAAAAGCTAACCCTTGGCAGCGCCCTAGACCATGTCAATGAACTGAATGTCAGCTTTGCCCTGATGGCCTTGTTCTCAATCACCCTTGGCACTTTGTATCAAAAGTTCTTCATTAAACCCTGCGATGTTCGAAGTGCCAATGCGGTTCAGTTGATGGCAGCGTTGCTGGTCACCCTCCCGCTGGCACTGATGGAGGTTGAAGGGGTTCAATGGAATTCAGAATTGACAGGCGCCATGGCCTGGTCTGTATTAGGATTGACGCTGGGCGGCAGCTCCCTTTTGTTCATATTGATTCAAAAGGGCGCTGCGGCCTCTGTCACCAGCTTGATGTACTTGGTGCCACCCTGCACGGCCTTGATGGCGTGGCTCTTGTTTGACGAACCGATTACGATGGTCACTTTAATGGGCATCGCTTTAACGGCTTGGGGCGTCAGTTGGGTGGTACGCTCCCCTAAAATTTGATACCCAACTTTGGAGACTCAACAATCATGAGTAAAAAAAGAATTGCAGTCATTGCCGGTGATGGCATTGGCAAGGAAGTCATGCCTGAAGGTTTGCGGGTGATGGAAGCCGCTGCCAGCAAGTTCAATATGGATTTGCAGTTTGATCATTTCGACTTTTCAAGCTGGGACTACTGCGAAAAGCATGGGCAGATGTTGCCCGACAACTGGAAAGACCAAATTGGTGGGCACGATGCCATTTACTTTGGTGCTGTTGGATGGCCAGAAAAAATTGCAGACCACGTCTCTTTGTGGGGCTCGCTGTTGCTGTTTCGCCGAGAATTTGACCAATACATCAATCTGCGCCCAGCGCGCTTGATGCCTGGCATCATTGCCCCTGTGGTGCGGCGCGACGGCAGTCCGCGACAGCCGGGTGAAATTGACATGTACATCGTGCGTGAGAACACAGAAGGTGAGTACTCCAGATGCAAGAAACAGTGATGTCGCGCATTGGCGTCGATCGCGTTTTAAAGTTTGCATTCGAATTGGCGCAGTCGCGCCCTAAAAAGCATTTGACCAGCGCGACCAAATCCAACGGCATCGCAATCACCATGCCGTATTGGGACGAGCGCGTTGTGGAAATGGCCAAAAACTATCCGGGCGTCAACGTGGACAAGTTTCACATCGATATTCTCACTGCGCATTTTGTTCAACGCCCTGACTTTTTTGACGTCGTGGTTGCCAGTAATTTATTTGGCGACATCTTGAGCGATTTAGGCCCCGCCTGTACGGGAACCATTGGCATTGCCCCCAGTGCCAACTTGAATCCAGACCGCAAATACCCCTCCCTGTTTGAGCCTGTGCATGGCTCTGCACCTGACATCGCAGGAAAAAATATTGCCAATCCCATTGGTCAAATTTGGTGTGGTGCCATGATGCTGGAATTTTTGGGAAGTCAACCTGCACACGATGCAGTTTTGGGTGCTATTGAGAAAATTTTGGCTCCCAATAGTGGTGCACCGCGCACAGCCGACATAGGGGGTTCTGCTAGTACGCAAGACGTTGGCAAAGCCATTGCGGCGGCTTTATGAGAACTAAGATCAACAAGATTCTTGAATCGAAAATTTTTTTAAGTTAATCCCTCGTACGCATTCAGTTTGCGACTAGAATTCGTGTCGCATTGCGGTTTCCAGACAAAAAAACATTTGACAGGCGCTGATTGTCTGTATAAATTGAAGTTGTCAAATGCTTTGCGGTGACAAGAATTTGTCAAAGAAGTTTTTAGCTTCAAAATAATTTTTTCAACAATGAAGATTGACTCGATGTTCGAGTCATCTAATTTTTCTAAGGCTCTTCGTATGAACAAAACAGAATTGATCGAGCACATCGCTAAGCATGCAGACATTTCTAAAGCTGCTGCCGGCCGCGCACTGGAAGCTACCATTGGCGCCGTTCGCACCACATTGAAAAAGGGCGGCACTGTTGCTCTGGTTGGTTTCGGTACATTTGCTGTCACAAAGCGTGCTGCGCGTGCTGGTCGCAACCCCCGTACTGGCGCTGCCATCAAGATCAAGTCTGCCAAGGTGCCTAAGTTCCGTCCAGGTAAGGCCCTCAAAGACGCCTTGAACTGATCATCGATCAAGGGGGGGTGCTTAGCTCAGTCGGTAGAGCGGCGCCCTTACAAGGCGTAGGTCGGCGGTTCGACCCCGTCAGCACCC
>JBIKOZ010000219.1:0-3734 GCA_044357745.1 Limnohabitans sp.
TTGGAATGTTGACTGCGACGGTGACAGGCGCTGAGGAAGGCGCTGCAACAGGTACGCTAGCTTGAGCTGTAGAGGATGTAACTGGTGAGTCCGGTGTGACATCGGAAGCAGTGGCCTTGCCTTCCAACATCAAAACCACAGAGCCTTGCTTCACTTTGTCGCCCAACTTCACTTTGAGCTCTTTCACCACGCCCGCATGTGAGCAAGGAATTTCCATGGAAGCTTTGTCAGACTCTACGGTGATCAAACTTTGTTCAGCCTTCACCACGTCGCCAGCTTTGACCAGCAACTCAATGACTGCCACTTCGTCGAAGTCGCCGATGTCCGGAACTTTAATTTCAATCAATGCCATAGTTTTTCAATCAGTTGAGGACAGCGCAATTGGTTAGAGGAGTACACGGCGGAAGTCGCCAAGGATTTGACCCAAGAACGCGTTGAAGCGTGCCGCGGCAGCACCATCGATCACGCGGTGGTCCCATGTCAAGGACAAAGGAAGCATCAAACGTGGGACAAATTGTTTGCCATCCCACACAGGTTCATGCGTGCTCTTGCAAACACCCAAAATGGCCACTTCCGGCGCGTTGATGATGGGCGTGAAATATTTGCCACCAATGCCTCCCAAACTGGAGATCGTGAAGGTAGCGCCCGTCATTTCTGCAGGGCTTAACTTGCCATCGCGAGCCTTTTTCGCCAACTCGCCCATTTCCTGGCTGATTTGCAAGATGCCTTTTGAATCAGCATCTCTGATGACGGGCACCATCAAACCATTGGGAGTGTCGGCGGCAAAACCAATGTGCCAATAGTTTTTGTAGACGATGGCATCGCCATCCAAAGAGCTGTTGAACTCTGGGTATTTTTTCAATGCAGCTACACAAGCCTTGATCAAGAAAGCCAGCATGGTGACCTTCACGCCAGACTTTTCATTCTCTTTGTTGGTTGACACACGAAAGGCTTCCAACTCAGTGATATCGGCATCATCATGGTTGGTCACTGCAGGAATCATGATGGCGTTGCGCAGCAAAATGGCGCCGCTGATCTTCTTGATGCGACCCATTTCTTTGCGCTCAATGGGACCGAACTTAGCGAAGTCAACCTTGGGCCAAGGAATTAAACCCAGTGCCGCGCCATCACCACCAGCAGGCGCTTTTGCCGCTTGCGCTTGGGTCTGGGTGGCACCCGCCATCACAGCTTTTGTAAAAGCTTGAACGTCGTCTTGTGAGATACGCCCTTTGGGGCCGTTGCCTTTGACTTCTGCCAAGGGCACACCCAATTCACGCGCAAATTTGCGAACTGAAGGTGATGCATGAGGCAGCCCAAGCGCAGAAGCGCCGGGGCTGTGCGCAGGAACTGAAGCACTCATTGAAGCAGCTACAGGCACAGCAACCGTAAGTTCAGAAACAGAAGGGGCAGCAAGAACTGACGCAGTCACAACTGGTGCAGAGACAACTGGAGATTCAGCGGGGGGGGTGGGGGTTGGTGTGGAGGGCGGTGCAGCAGCAGCGGTAACAGCTTCCAACATCAACACCACCGAGCCTTCTTTGACCTTGTCACCCAGTTTCACGCGCAGTTCCTTCACCACGCCGGCTGTTGAAGATGGAATCTCCATCGCTGCTTTGTCAGACTCAACGGTCATCAAGGATTGCTCGGCCTTGATGGTGTCACCCACCTTGACCATCAATTCAATGACTGCGACTTCATCGAAATCACCAATGTCTGGAACTTTGACTTCTACCAATGCCATAAATATGTCTCCCAATCTAGTTATCAAGCGTACAAAGGATTGACCTTGTCGGTCTTGATGCCGTATTGCTTCAAAGCCTCAGCGACTTTGGCCACTGGCACGGCGCCCTCTTCGCTCAATGCTTTAAGTGCAGCCACAACGATGTAATGGCGATTAATTTCAAAGTGCTCACGCAATTTGCTACGGAAATCGCTTCGTCCAAAGCCATCTGTGCCCAACACTTTGAACGTGCGACCTTTTGGAATGAAGGAGCGAATTTGTTCTGCATAGTTCTTCATGTAGTCGGTGGATGCAATGACAGGGCCATCGTATTTGGCCAATTGCTGTGCCACAAAGGGCACACGCGGCACTTCCAAGGGATGGAGCATGTTGAAGCGCTCTACGTCTTGGCCGTCGCGTGTCAGTTCGTTGAAACTTGGGCAGCTCCAAACATCGGCTGCAATGCCCCAGTCCTTGGCGAGCAACTCCTGCGCAGCCAAAGACTCTCGCAGAATGGTGCCAGAGCCCATGAGTTGAACGCGCGTTTTGTTTTTACCACCAGCCTTGCACAAGTACATGCCCTTGATGATTTGCTCTTCCGTACCGGGTGTTAAACCAGGCAT
The DNA here is from genome assembly GCA_044357745.1 of Limnohabitans sp. GTDB lineage: Bacteria > Pseudomonadota > Gammaproteobacteria > Burkholderiales > Burkholderiaceae_C > Limnohabitans_A. Next base: position 2,344 of record JBIKOZ010000219.1, read on the forward strand.
GGGGTAGTTTTCATTCAGCAAGGTGATGTAGTAGTAAACATTGTCTTGTTTTTCCACCATGCGTTTTAAGCCGTGGTGCAAGATGACACCTACTTCGTGTGCAAAAGTGGGGTCGTAGCTGATGCAGTTTGGAATGGTGCCCGCCAAAATATGACTGTGACCGTCCTCATGCTGCAAGCCTTCTCCATTGAGTGTGGTGCGACCTGAGGTGCCACCTAACAAGAACCCACGTGCTTGCATGTCGCCGGCCGCCCAAGCCAAATCACCAATGCGCTGGAAACCAAACATGGAGTAGTACACATAGAAGGGCACCATGATGCGATTGCTGGTGGAGTAGCTGGTGGCTGCGGCAATCCAGCTTGACATACCGCCCGCTTCATTGATGCCCTCTTGCAAAATTTGACCCGCTTTGTCTTCTTTGTAGTACATCACTTGGTCTTTGTCGACCGGTGTGTATTGCTGACCCGCAGGGTTGTAAATACCGACCTGGCGGAACAAACCTTCCATGCCAAAGGTACGTGCTTCGTCCACCAAGATAGGCACTACGCGTGGGCCTAAGGCTTGGTCACGCAATAGTTGCGTGAGAAAACGCACATAAGCTTGCGTGGTTGAAATTTCACGGCCTTCAGCAGTGGGTTCCATCACAGACTTGAACACGTCCAATGAAGGAACCGTAAAGCTTTCATCGGCTTTAGTACGACGGTGCGGCAAGTAACCGCCCAAGGCCTTGCGGCGCTCGTGGAGGTATTTCATTTCTGGCGTGTCGTCCGCTGGCTTGTAGAAAGGCACATTGGCCAACTCACTGTCTGGCACAGGAATATTGAATCGATCTCGCATGTAGCGAATATCTTCGTCGGAAAGCTTCTTGGTTTGGTGAACGTTGTTCTTGCCCTCACCCACTTTACCCATGCCAAAACCTTTGACGGTTTTGATCAGCAGCACAGTAGGTTGATTTTTGGTGTTCACCGCTTGGTGATATGCCGCATAAACCTTTTGTGGGTCATGACCGCCGCGCTTCAAAGACCAAATTTCGTCGTCACTCATGTGCGACACCATCTCAAGGGTGCGTGGATCACGACCGAAGAAATGTTTGCGAACGTATGCACCATCGTTGGCTTTGAAAGCTTGGAAGTCGCCGTCCAAGGTGTCCATCATGATCTTGCGGAGGGCACCGTCTTTGTCGCGTGCCAAGAGCTTGTCCCATTCGCTGCCCCACAAAAGCTTGATCACGTTCCAGCCTGAGCCGCGGAACTCACTTTCGAGTTCTTGAACAATCTTGCCATTGCCACGAACGGGTCCGTCTAAACGTTGCAAATTACAGTTGACGACGAAGATCAAGTTATCAAGATTCTCGCGAGCGGCCAATCCAATGGCACCCAAAGATTCCACTT
>JBIKOZ010000220.1:0-3724 GCA_044357745.1 Limnohabitans sp.
GTTCGTTCAAAGCGCGAGATTGGCGCACAGGTGTTTTGTACGCTACGCCTTTGAGGCGCTCAGCTGCTTTTGAAACATCTTTGAAGGTGGGCAAATTGGGCTGCATGGCAATAACTTTAACTGCTACGGCAACATTTGCATGACAATGAGGGAAAATCCTTTGACCACGTCATTCATCTTGTTTCAAAAGAGAGCATTTCATGTCTGAAATCCGCCCTGCCAATAACCGCCCAGAAATTCAACGCCCACAAGCTGATCAAGCAGTGAAGACAGAACGCCAAACTCAAGCTGCCCCACAGCAACGAGAGGCTCAAAAAGTCGAGGTCAAACATGAGTTGGTGAGGCAAGACGCACCCAAGACTGACAAACCTAAAGGCAGCAATGTGGACATCACTGTCTAACACTTGTAAGCGGAACCCCTTGAAATCGATGTCATAAAATCCAGACCACGATAGGTTCAACGAAAGCAAATCAAATGGGTGCGCAGTGGAAAGCAAAGGGCAAGGCACAAGCCGCAGACGCCCGCGGTAAATTGTTTGGTCGCTTGGCCAAAGACATCATGATGGCTGCCAAAAGTGGGGCCGATCCCGCCGCCAATTCTCGACTGCGACTGGTGGTCGAACAAGCGCGCAAAGTTTCCATGCCCAAGGAGACACTTGAGCGAGCCATTAAAAAAGGCGCGGGCTTGTTGGGCGAAGCTGTGCACTTTGAGCGGGTTATTTACGAAGGTTTTGCGCCGCATCAAGTGCCTGTGATGGTCGAAGCCCTCACCGACAATTTAAATCGAACAGCCTCAGAAGTTCGTGTGCTTTTCCGTAAAGGTCAGTTGGGCTCTTCGGGTTCTGTATCTTGGGATTTTGACCACATTGGCATGATTGAAGCTGAGCCTGTGCAAGCAGGTGCTGATGCAGAATTGGCCGCCATTGAAGCGGGCGCTCAAGACTTTGAGCCAGCCGATGAAGATGGCGTAACAGTTTTTATCACCGACCCCACAGATTTAGACTTGGTCAGCAAAGCTTTGCCGGATCATGGTTTCACCGTCATCGCCAATAAGCTGGGCTACAAACCGAAAAATCCAGTGAACCCAGCCACCCTCAGCGCAGAACAACTTGAAGAGGTCGAGAATTTCTTAGCCGCGATTGACGGCAATGACGATGTGCAAAACGTGTTTGTAGGCTTGGCGGCTTAAGCGGTGTGAAGTCATTTGGCGGGAGGCTTGGGTTTGTCACCCCCTGTTGCCTTGTCCATGCACACTATTTTGCCGGGCTTTTCTTTGTATTCAAATTTGGGGCAGGCCCCTGGGTTGCTGTTTTTTTCAACGGGTTGCGGCAAAGAATCGGGGCTGGGTTTGGGCCGCGTGATGCGCTCTGGCACCGCTGATCTCTCCGGGGCTTTTTTATCGCCGGCCTTCGGCGGGTCAGCGGCAAACGCATTCAAAGCACACAGCATGGTCACGATAAAAACGATTTTCATGAGCACTCTCGGTTCATTGATTTCCATCATCGACTGAAAAATCAATGATGTTGTGGGTCTCGATTCAGATCATCATCTTAAACGATCAGTTTCGCAAGTGGCGTGCTTGAAATCACCCCAACAGGGGTCTTGCTAGAAATGAAGGCCCTCTCACAAATGCTTTCATTGCGCCTTTGAAGCCTTGAGATGGCCAGAATGCACGCATCATTGAAGGCCCTGTTCTGATGAAACGGCTTTCAAATGGAAACCCCTCCTATCGGCAATCGATTGGCGCCAACAGAAGCGCCGGTTGTTCACTATCTCCAGCAAACATGGGAAACTGCAGCACGACTCAGAGCGTCAGACATTCACTTTGAACCCTTTGAAAATTTCTACCGCGTTCGATTGCGAGTCGATGGCGTCTTGCAAGAAATTCCACCGCCGCCTTTTGAGTTCAAAGAGCAAATCGCTTCACGCATCAAAGTACTCTCTCGCTTAGACATTGCCGAGAAGCGGTTGCCACAAGACGGTCGAATGAATGTCGGGTTGAAAAATTCCCAGCGTTTGAATTTGCGCATCAGCACCTTACCCACCCTGTTTGGCGAAAAGATGGTCGTTCGCATTTTGTCTTCCGATTTGGCCAAACTCAATTTAGACCATTTGGGTTATGGCCCTGTCGACAAACAAAAAATACTGGACGCCATTCAAAAAACCCACGGCATGATTTTGGTCACAGGGCCTACAGGCTCAGGAAAATCTCAATCTTTGTATGCTTGTTTGAATTTACTCAATCGGGCAGAGGTCAACATTGCCACCGTCGAAGACCCCTCCGAAATCCAATTGCCCGGCATCAATCAGGTCAATGTGAAAGAAAGAATTGGTCTGAATTTCGCCACATCACTTCGGGCCTTTTTAAGACAAGACCCCGACATCCTCATGGTGGGTGAAATCAGAGACCACGAAACGGCCGACATTGCCATGAAGGCTTCACAAACGGGTCATTTGGTTCTGTCAACGTTGCACACCCAAGATGCACCCAGCGCCTTAATTCGGCTTCGCAACATGGGCGTTGCCACCTACAACTTGGCCTCTAGCATCAGCCTCATTTCTGCGCAGCGCTTGGTTCGCCGCTTGTGTGTGCATTGTCGTCAACCTGCCATCGTTTCAACCCAATGTCTCAAAGATCTAGGCATGCAATCCTTCAGTGAACAAGCGTCACCACAACACCATTTTTATGCGGCTCAAGGCTGCTCACAATGTCACAAGGGGTACTGGGGTCGCATTGGTTTATTTCAAGTGATGCCCATTACCGCGGCATTGCAGCATTTGATTTTGCACAATGCCAGCCGCCATGAACTCTCAGCACAAGCCGAAAAAGAGGGCGTCAGTACCTTGCGCCATGCAGGTATTTTGAAGGCCTCGATGGGCATCACATCTTTGGCCGAAGTTGTGGCCCATACCGATGTCACTTGAAGCCGCCCTCACCCGGGCAATGGCCAGGCGAGAAGCGGTCTCCGCAAGCGTCGTCAAAAGCAAAGCTGTGCCCGCCAAAACACTGAGTGTTTTCACACGTCAGTGGTCGGCACTCATGAGTGCTGGCATTCCACTCTCGCAGGCTTTTGAATTGCTCAGTCAAAGCATTGTGGGACCTCGCAGCGCGCAGCAGTCATTTGCCACGACCTTGCAATCGCTTCGGGCCGACATCCATGCGGGTCAGTCCTTGTACACCGCATTTCAAAAGCACCCGCAAGTTTTCAACCAACATTACTGCAGCCTTTTGCATGCCGGTGAAGTTGCCGGCATCTTGGACAAAATATTGGACCGATTGGCAGACACCTTGGAGGCCCATGCCATCCTCAAAGCCAAGCTCAAAAATGCCCTCATCTATCCAGCAAGTATTTTGGTCATCGCTGTCATGGTGTTGGTGGTGATATTGCTGTGGGTGGTGCCCGTCTTTGAAGATGTCTTCAAAAGCATGGGCGCCTCATTGCCATGGGCCACGCAGCAATTGATCCAGCTGAGTTCATGGATGAGTCATTGGGCAAGTGCCCTGACTGGGGCGCTCTTGATGTTGGCGGCATTACTCCGATGGGCGCATCAAAGGTCCTTGAAGTTTCAAATCATTTCAGAAAAAATGACCTTTGCAACACCCATCTTGGGACCTTTGATTCAAGCGGCCATGATTGTCAAATGGGCGCAAACTTTGTCTGCCTTGCTTCAAGCGGGCACGCCATTGGCCGAGGCACTGTCACCGGCTTCGGCCGCCAGTGGC
>JBIKOZ010000221.1:0-3720 GCA_044357745.1 Limnohabitans sp.
AAAATGCACCTTCACTTCTAAACCTGTGAGCTTGTCTGAATTTTTAATGGCCGAGAAAGACGTGTTGCGCGTGTCGATTGCAAAAGGCATCCTAAACGCGGCTTCCAATCGCGTTTGATAACCAGGGATGTCAGAAAACAACAAACTGTTGGCCTCAATCAAAACCGATTTGGTTTCGGGATGGGGCTGCGTGAGCACAGCGGCGCTGGCCATCAAACTGTCAGAAAAAGATTCTGAGACAAACTGTGCTTGCGGCGTACCTTCTTTGGCAAAGAACTGGGTGTTCTTGGCAATCAATTGAATTTGATTTCCAATTTTCTTAAACTCAACCAGCTTGGAGCTGCCCATTTGGCTGCCGTAAAGACCACGCTCACCCACCGAGTTAGGGATGTTGTATGAAAAGAAAAAGGATTTTCCAATTTGGCTTGGTAATATTTCCAGCCAGACCTTGTCGTCTTTTTGGTGAAGCGTGAAGTACCCGGGAATGGCCTTAGAGTCCTTCAAGAAATCTTTCATGGGACGCAAAGCCCCTGGCGCAGCCGGCGGCGCGCCTGGGGCAGTCGGTGCAGCAGTTGGGGTGGCGGGCGACCCTGAACTGGTCGCCGGCGGTGCCACTGGCGTTTGCGCTTGCACGCCAACCCATGTGCACAGACTGAAACAGGCTGCAGTCAATGTGGCGAACTTAAAAAAATTAGTCATGCAAAGTTCATTTTCATGGGCAGTGAAATCAATTGAAACATTCTAAAGACACTGGGACATGTTAATTGGGGTCAGATCAACATTAATTTCGGCCCTACTTCACACTCCCCGTAAACAAGCCAAATCCCGCGCCCATCATCACTTTTTCTAAAATATTCTGACTCGGCGTTGCAAAGCCACCGCACGTCTTCGATACATACGATGCGTCAAAATGGTCCATCGCATCCAAGCCCATATTCAAACCCAATAAAGGGAGTAGATATCCGCCGCCTGTCAGCAACAATAGAGATGGGGTTGCAATTGTGCGTGCCCACTTGATCTCATCATGCATGGGTGCCAAAGCAAACGAACGCTGGCAAGCAGGTTCATTGAATTGCGGTGTACTCGGGTTGATGCTGTCCGCCATGTTGCGGGTATGACTGGCACAACCTGTGAGCCCAATGAGCACAAGAGCCATGAAAATTTTAATATAGATCATTTGAGCAACGACTTAAACTCTCAATCATTCAACTGTGATTTTTCCAGCCCGTATCAAGGGGCCCCACTTCCTGTTCTCAGCTTGCAAAAAATTCACGAACTCATGACCTGTCAGTGGCATGGGCGTCATGCCCATCTCACTCAGGCGCATCCGCATTTCGGGTGCGTTCACAATCGCTTGAATTTCCGTCTGCAATCTAAGTGCCACTGAGGCAGGCAGTTTGGCCGGTGCAGAAATTCCAAACCAAGCTGCGCCCACCACACCGGGTACCACTTCTGACAATAGTGGCACCTCTGGAAAGTTTTTACTGCGAGCTTCGCCACTGACAGAAAGTAACCGCAATTTACCACTCCGAACATAGTTGGTGGCTGTCACAAGACTCTCAAACATGCCATCCAGTTGGCCGCCCATCAAGTCCGTGATGGCAGGCCCCGATCCCTTGTAAGGCACATGCACCATGCTGATGCCCGCCGCTTGCTTTAACAACTCACCCGTCAGGAAACCTGAACTTCCCAAGCCAGCAGACGCATAGTTCAAGACGCCAGGACGCGCTCGCGCCATGGCCACAAACTCTGCCATGGTTTTAGCGGGATGATCAGCGCGAACCACGAAACCGTTTGGAAAAGTACCGAGCAACGCAAGGTGCGTGAAATCACTGAAAGTATCGTAGGGGATGCTAGACCGCATCAGCGGACCTGGCGCTATGGCAGGATTGGCGGACACCACCAAAGTATGACCATCGGGTGCAGCCTTGGCCACAGCATCCGTGCCAAGAATGGAGCCAACGCCAGGTTTATTCTCCACAATGACGGCAACTTTGAGTGACTCCGCCAACTTCAGCGCCATCATTCTGGCAATCACATCGGTAGAGCCACCCGGAGGAAAAGGCACCACCAACTTGACGGGACGTGACGGAAAGCTTTGCGCAGTTGACAGTTGCGAAAACCCAAGCAAGCCAGAGCCCAATAAAGCTTTACACCATTGGCGTCGATTGAATTCAAAGTTGAAATGATTAAAGTCCATCTTGAAAATCCACCTGTAAACCCAGTCGTTTTAATCCTTGGCGCGTCAATGACAAATTGGAGGAGATCACAGGCACACCAAAATGCTGCGAAGCTTTGCGAATGATTGGCAGGCTTGGCATGCCCGTACCCGATAAAACGACGGCATCGGCTTTGCCAATGTCCATGCTGCTCAACGAGCGCCAAGCATCAGCCGATTGCAATTGATAGATTTGAACAGTGTCAGTGGAATGAATGTCTACGCCCCCCTGCTGTACCACTTCAAAACCTTGTAGCGTCCACCATTTAACGGCAGCCAACATGATGGCACTTGGGTAGGGTGAAACAAGTGCAATGCGCTCTGCACGGAGGGCTTTCAGTTCAGACACCAAGGCATCAGGCGCCGTGATCACTGGCGCACCCAAAACGGCTTCTGCATCGGCGATGGCTTTTTGTTGAATTTCTGGTGCAAGCAGATAACTGGTGGCTGTGCAGGCAAATAAAAATGCGTCTATTTTCATACCCGCAAATTGTTTAGCATGTTGGGGCAAATTGATCAAATATGATTTGAGACGCGTGACGGAATCAGGGCTGTCAGAGGTCAATCTGAGCGTGACTGAATCGACCTCAAATGGCAACAAACGACGTATTTCTGCTTCAACAGTGGGATTGGCCTGAGGCGTTCCAATTCCCAGGCGACCCGAACGCGCAAAGTCCAAGGGCTGAATGTTTGAAATATTCACTGCTGAAAGGTCCATTAAGGGGTTGCAGCGGCTTTTGCCAAACCGGAAATCATAGAACTTTTCAGCAAGTGCTCTCGATGCACCACAGGATCGCCAATGAGCGCCTGCAACCTGGTCATTTCAGCAGCACGCCAAACTGCATCGCGCCGCTGCATCCGCATTCGATTGATGTGCGACTGCGCCAATATTTCTTCCTCTGCAACAGGCCTACGTTGACGGGTGTAAAGATCAAGCAGGTCTTCTGTAGCCCCCTGGCGCAGAATGCTGATCAATTTGTCCGTCAGATTAACAGCGTCATGAATACCACCATTCATTCCCATCCCGCCAGATGGGCTGGTTAAGTGAGCAGAGTCGCCTGCAAAAATAACACGGCCAGCACGGTAGTTGTCAATCAATCGACGGTGAATTCGATAGGGCCTAATTTCAACAATGTCGTAGGGCTCTGAGCGAGGCACAATTCGCTGCAATTTGCGCTCAATCGATGGTCGCTCTAATGCCTGATCTACAGTTTCATCGATATCCGAATAAAGCGAGCAGCGCCAAATTGATGGAAGACGCAACAATGAAAAAGTACCCTCTTTGCACCACACATAATTGACATTGGAAAGGCCAGGCAGCACATCCTCGAACTTGAAGGTGGTGGTGGCCAAAATGGAGGTCTCAGGGTAAGTTTCACCACTGAAGGTCATGTCAGTTAATTTTCGACAGATAGAGCGCGCACCATCTGCTGCAATCAAAAAACGGGCATGAATTTTTTCGGGGCCTGTTGCACTATTGACAGTGGCAGTGACACCTTCAG
>JBIKOZ010000119.1:0-5683 GCA_044357745.1 Limnohabitans sp.
ATTGTGACTTGGATTGGCATTTGCGATGGCAACATGCAAGAGGGCAGTTTCAGGTGCGACGCCAACGTGTCGGTGCGCAAGCCCGGTGCTGAGTTGGGCACTCGCCGAGAAATTAAAAACTTGAACAGCTTCAAGTTCATGCAGCAGGCCATCGACTTTGAAGTGCGCTGGCAAATTGAACAAATTGAAGAGGGCCACGCTATTCAACAAGCCACCGTGTTATTCGATCCGGACTCCGGCGAAACACGCGCCATGCGCACCAAAGAAGACGCGGCCGACTACCGCTATTTCCCTGACCCCGATCTGCCGCCCTTGGTGATTGGTCGTGATTGGGTGGCGCGCGTTCAGTCCGAGATGACCGAGTTGCCCCGAGTCATGGCGGCGCGTTTTGTGGCTGACTACGGCTTGCCTGAGTACGACGCCACCACGCTCACCCAAAGCAAAGCCATGGCCGCTTACTTTGAGGTGGCTGCCAAGACTTGTGGTCAAGCCAAGTTGGTCAGCAACTGGGTGATGGGTGAAATGTCACGTCGCTTGAATGCGGGGGAAGTGGGCATTGAGAACGCACCCGTCAGCGCTGCGCAATTGGCCGCCATGATCGGCCGCATTGCCGACAACACCATCAGCAACAGCGCCGCCAAGCAAGTGTTTGATGCGCTGTGGACTGAAGGCGGCGAAGTGGACGCCATCATCGATGCCAAAGGGCTGAAGCAGATGAACGACTCTGGCGCACTGGAGGCCATCATTGACGAGGTGTTGGCGGCCAATCCGAAGAACGTGGAAGAGTTCAGGGCGGGCAACAGCAAGGCCTTGAACGGCTTGGTGGGCCCCATCATGAAAGCCAGCAAAGGCAAGGCCAACCCTGCGCAGGTGAATGAGCTTTTGCTGAAGAAGTTAGAGGGTTAATGTGCCATTTTGCTTGATTAGACCCCGTAGCGGTCTCTGTACGCCTGCACCTTGGGCAGGTGTTGGCCCATTTGGTTGTCAGTTTGCGTCGACAGGTAGGCTAGCAAATCCGACAACTGTGCAATGCAGCACACGCTCAAGCCCAATGTGTTGCGAACATATTGAACAGCGCTGTGCTGTACATCTTTGACCGAGCCATCGGTTTGAACTTCGGTGGCCATTTCTTGGCGGTCTAATGCAATGGCAATGGCATGGGGTGTGGCCCCCGCTTTTTGAATGAGGTCAATGGACTCGCGAGCGGCAGTGCCTGCGCTCATCACGTCATCCACGATCAGTACACGTCCTTTGAGCGGCGCTCCCACCAGGGTGCCGCCTTCGCCGTGGTCTTTGGCTTCTTTTCGGTTGTAGGCGAAGGGCACTGTTTTGCCAAGGCGTGCCAGTTCAATCGACACCGCAGCACCCAAAGGAATGCCTTTGTAAGCAGGCCCAAAAATCATGTCGAATTCGATCCCGCTGGCCATCAAAGCTTTTGCATAGAATTGAGCGAGTTTTCCGAGTTTGGCGCCATCGTCAAACAAGCCTGCATTGAAGAAGTAAGGGCTCATGCGGCCGGCTTTGGTTTTGAATTCACCAAACTTGAGCACGCCTGCATCGACGGAAAATTGAACAAACTCTTGCGCCAAGGCCGATGTGTCGGTTTGCGGTGTGTGTCCAGTCACCATGGGGAATTCCTTGTTTAAATTAATCAGCTTGAACTTGAACGGCATCCGTTCTGCGGCCACCAAAGGGGTGGAGGCCTGGACTGCCCAAAACAATCCCGATTGTATTTGTGTGCAAGAGGTTAAAGCACAAGCGCCCGATGTGGCTGGCAAATTTGAGTCTTTGGCCGGTTTGAAGGGCCATTTCCATTTTGCCGAGAAAAAAGGCTACTCGGGTGTGGCGGTTTACAGCAAACACGAACCCAGTCAGGTGGTGGTGGGCATGGGCTCGGCCGAGTTTGATGCCGAAGGCCGTTACGTGGAGGTGCGCTACGACACGCCAAAGCGCAAACTGTCGGTGATCAGTGCCTATTTTCCCAGTGGCTCTTCGGGCCCTGAGCGGCAAGAGGCCAAGTTTCGGTTTTTGGATCACATGGGACCACATTTGAAGACTTTGAGCGCTCAACGCGAGTTCATTGTGTGCAGCGATGTGAACATTGCGCACCAGCAAGCCGATTTGAAAAACTGGAAAAGCAACCAAAAGAACAGTGGCTTCTTGCCGGAAGAGCGCGCTTGGATGACGCACATGACCACCGAAGGCCCCTTGGTCGATGTGTACCGCCATTTGCATCCCGACACCACAGATGCGTGTTACACGTGGTGGAGCAATCGCGGGCAAGCCTATGCCAAGAATGTGGGCTGGCGATTGGATTACCAACTGGCCACAGCGAGCTTGGCGGCAGGCGCCAAGCAAGCTGAAATTTACAAAGCGACACGTTTCAGTGACCACGCGCCATTGACCATTGATTACGACTGGACTCTATAGGCGCGCCGCCCATCATTGGCGTGGCGGATGGCTAAGTTCCATGTGGATTGACACGCCTCAGTCGGCTTTCAATCGCGTGAGTAAGTGAGCATTCTGCCTTGATAGGCGGCCTCGTTTTCTGTGGCTGAAATGCTCAGAGTTTCCTCACTGAGCGTAAAACCTTGGGTGGCCATGTTGCGATGAAAGTGAGATCGATTGCCACGATTGGGATCGACCACCCAAACCTCTGCATGGTCTTCAATGTGTTCGTTGATGTAATGCGCCAAATCGCCACGCTCATCGCGTTCGTAAAGGATGTCGCTGCCAATGATCAAGTCGAACTTGCTGTTGACAGTGGGGTCTTGTTGCTGTGAGGCATGTTCGCCCCAGTGTCCATGTCGGTAGTCCATTGGGCCTAGATGGTTAAGGCGCAAATTCTCTTTCAGAAATTCGGCTGCCAGTGGGTGGCAGTCAGAAGCTGTGATGTTGGCGCCTCTTCGATGACCCACCAAGCTAGACAAGGCCAAACCACAGCCAATTTCAAGAATGCGTTCATTTGCATTGACCGGCCTGCGTGCCATTCGCTCTGCCAACTTCGATCCGGAGGGCCAAAGCAAACCAAACAAGGACCAGAAAGCAGAAGAAATACCAAGCGCAAGTGCAGCGTCTTGGGGGTCATAAAACTGCTGCTTGTCCAACAAAGAGCGAATGAGCAAATTGGCAACGCCTTCAACAGCGACGGACTCATGCTTGGTTTGATAGCCAACGGGGCTGTCAGGCTGCAGGGCATCCAAGGCAAGTGCCTGGATTGAAAGAGAGTGTGGCAGATAGACAATCAGGCAGACACGGGTTGTGTCTGAGTGCGTTCATCTTACGCGGAAGCAGGAAGCTCTGGCAAGATGAAGTTGATGTGCCTGTCTGCACGGGCAATGGTTTCGGGACGGTGGGCAATGACAATGCGCGTGAGCTTCAGCTGGGACAGGGTGTTTGAAACAGCGCTTTCGTTTTGCATGTCCAGATGACTGGTGGCTTCGTCCAAGGCCAAAACGGAAGGCTGCACATAAAGCGCGCGCGCCAACAAGAGACGCTGCTTTTGACCACCACTGAGACCAGAGCCCAGCTCCCCAATGAGGGTGTGATAACCCATTGGCATGCGTGCAATGTCCTTGTGAATTTCTGCCAATTGGGCGCAGGCTTCAATTCTTTGAAGTTGGGGTGCCAGGTCAAAGAAGGCGATGTTGTCTGCAATGCTGCCAGTCAGCAGGGCATCTTCTTGCATGACGACGCCAATTTTTCGGCGAACATTGGACATGCCCAGTTGGCTGACGGGCACGCCGCCGTACAAGACCGTGCCGTGTGTCGGTGTCAGTAGCCCCAATAAAATTTTGAGTAAGGTGGTTTTGCCGCAACCGCTGGCGCCCGTAATGGCCACATGCTCACCGGCCTGAATACAAAGGTCCATGTTGTAAAGGAGCCAAGGCTCGCTTTCGCTATAGCGAAATGAAACCTTGCGAAGTTCAAGACTGGCGGGTAAGTGAGCCAGGTCGTTTGCTGGCAAGTTGCCTTGAGGTGTATCTTGCTCGGGCGGGGTGAGCACGATGTCGGCCAGCCTGTCGCGGTGCAAGCTGAGCATTTTGAGTTCTATGCCTTGGTTGATGAGCGCACTGACGCGACTTGTAAATTGAACCTTGTAGCTGATGAAAGCCAGTAGCATGCCCACCGTAAAAACGCTTGCGCTGTGATCCTGCGTTGACGATGGCAGAATGATTTTGGCACCCAGCCAAAAGACGCATAAATTTTCAAGGCCGAAGATAAGTGTGCGTGCGACATTGAAACCCATGTTCAATTGGGCGGTTTGAAAATCGCGGTTCATCACTTCCACCATCAGGCTTTGCCATCGTGCACGCCGCTCATTTTCACGTGCAAATAATTTGAGCGGCGTCATAGCGCGAAGCGTCTCAAAAAAATGACTTTGTTCTTGACCAGACAAGACCAATCGCTCAGAGGCGGCATGTCTAAAGGGCGAGTAACTGACCCAGCGCACAAGCGCATACAAGGCCGAGGCGGATAGAACCACCCAAGTCAGTGTGGCTGAGTAAATGAACATCATGACCAGTGCGGCAATGGCCATCAAGCCATCGAGCAAGGATTCAATAGTGGTTTGAGTGAGTGTTTTTTGAATGTCATGAACAGCGTTGAAGCGCGAAGAGATATCGCCCAAATGACGCTGCGAAAACCAATCTGCAGGCAGCTTAACCAAGTGCGCAAACACATTGCCAAGCCATTGAATCGAAACGCTTTGGCTTAACACCATGACCCACCAACTGCGTGCATAGGAAAGGGCTGTTTGAATGACAAGAATGATGACAAAGCCGGCTAGCAAAACAGAAAGTAATTCGTGGTCACCCGAGGTTAAGACATCGTCTACGACGGCTTGGTTGAACATGGGCATGAGGATGGCAAACAGTTCGAGAACCAGTGCCAGCGCCAATATTTGAAGCGCTGATTTGCCAAAGCCTTGAAGCTTGCCGGTCAGCATTGAAAGCGGAAAAGCCTTGGGCGTCGGTGTGGTTTTGAAGTCGGCTTGAGGTGTGAGTTCTAAAGCGATGCCTGTGAAGTGCTGTGAAATTTCTGTGCGTGAAACAACTCTGACACCCAGGGCGGGATCTATCAGGGTGATTTTTTTGCCACTGATTTTGTGCAACACGACAAAGTGATTCAAGTCCCAATGCAAGATGCAAGGCATGCGAAGTTGGTCTAACTCTTCTAGCTCCAAGCGAACAGGTCGGGCATTGAAGCCCAAGACAAGGCTTTGATCGATGAGTTGTTTGAGGTTGGCGCCCTTGAGTGATTGTGGAAACTTGTGGCGCAAATCCATGAGCTGCCAATGTTGGCCATGTGCGTTGGCAATCATGCACAAGCAAGCCAAGCCACATTCGGAAGTTTGAAGTTGCAACACGGGATTCAAGGTGAACTCAGTTTGGATGTGTGAAACAAGAAGCCTGCGCACCAAGGATGCGCAGGCAGCAGCAGATCAGCGTTATCTGGCGCACATGGCGTTGGCGTAGTCCCCCATGGGGTTATAGCCGCCAGCATCTACCGAGCCGTAGCTTGAGGGCGCCAGCTCAATTTTTTGTGATGCCTCATACAAGGTGTAAAGGTCTGCAATGAGCTCACCAGCCCTGAAGGCCCATTTGGCGCCTATCCCGCTTCCTTGAACTGCGTTCAGCTCATCAAAATTTAAATTTCTCATGTCATTCTCCTGGTTGTGCTG
>JBIKOZ010000067.1:0-7205 GCA_044357745.1 Limnohabitans sp.
ATAAAAATCAAATAAACACATGACAACAATCACGGTCGCATTGAGTGAAAAATGCAGAACGCTGGTTAAAAGCAATGCCTTGAATTTGCCTATTTCCAATTTGTGCAAATCGTATTGTTTTAAAAAAATACAAAAGAAGCCAAAGAGTTCGATGACTCGGATGAGCGTTGGGAATGGAAGGGGCTGTGGCGTTCTGAAGTGAAGCGCCATCAACAAAAAAGGCGCCACCACAAATAACAAGGTGCGGTTGAACAACTTCTCGTGGACAGCCGCCAATGCAATCAATAACAAATTCTCGACGAAGCGTGCTACCAACAACATCAAAAAAGCAATTTCCCACAACGAGAGGGAAGGACCCTCGTCTGGCCCGCTGTCTAGATTGCCAAACCATACGATCAATGTGATGTTGATGGCTTGAAACAAAGTGATACCCACCAAAACATCGATGAAGCCATGCCGGTTGAGGTGCGAAGCTCTGATTCTTTGAATGAAGCTCATGATGTTTGTTGACGTGCGCGAATGGCCAAGAGAGGCTCGAAGACCCACTCCCAAATACCACGCACATCGTGGACGACATCGGCTTCGAGGGTCATGCCAGGGCGTAAAGAATGGGCTTGACCAAAGGCCATCACATGCTGGGACGCCAACACAACTTGAACTCTGTAAAGTGGCTCATTGCTTTGCGTGGAAGCCATGAGGGCCGTGCCCTGACCATGCGGCAAATCTTGAGGGGCAATGGGTGTGCCACTCACCTTAAGAACCCGGCCTTTGGCCAGCCCAAATTTTTGATACGGGTAGGCGGCCAAGCGAAGCCACACTTCTTGACCCGGCTGAATGAAGCCAGCGGTGCGAGTAGGCGCGAACAGCGCGGCAACCAAAGTGTGCGCCGATGGGTCTATTGCATCATGAGGGACCAGGCTGGCAATGGTTTGGCCTGCCTGTGCCATGGCGCCTAAGCTCAGATGAATGGTGCTGACCTGCCCCGCCTGCGGCGCCAACACACTGCTGGTTTTGCGTGATTGGATTTCGGCTGTTTCTTGATCGAGACTGGCCAGGTTGCGGTCGAGTTGGAGCAGGTCGATGGTCAACTGCCTTTGAAGATGGACCAAGTCGGCCTGCGCTGCGTTTTGTTCGCGTGCTAAAGCAACACCGTTGCGCAGTGTATTTTCTACGCGCGATTGAAGGTCAATGAGCTCTTCTTGCTTTGCCTGCGCTTGAATCTCAGAGACAAAACCTTGAGCCGCCATCTGATCAAACCGAGCAAAAGTTTTTTGCGCTAACTCAACCCTGCGCTTTGCCAATGCATGTTCTTGGGTAGCTTGCGCTGTTTCAAGTGACAAGGAACGAATGCGATCTGTCAGATGCAACTCGCGTTGGTGGTTTTGAGAAATGCGCGAGCCGCGTTCAGCCAGGAGGGTGCTGCGCCGTTGCGCCAAATGAGATGCCAGCAAGTTCGCCGTGCTGCCTTCAGCCGAAGTTTTGTCGGTGTTGACCACAAACAAGACCTGGCCTTGTTGAACCCAGTCACCTTCTTTCACCCGTTGTTCAAGCAGCACGCCTGAAATAGTGGCACTCAATTCCACCGCACCCCATTGAGGCATGAGGACGCCAGGCACACGAACTTTGCGCGCCACTTTGCCCCACGCGCCATAAGCCAGCAAGGCACCTGCAAGCCGCAGCGCAACACCGGCCATGATGCTGAAGCGCGGATTGTGTGCGAGGTGAATGGACCCTACCCAAGAGGCTTGCTTGGATTGGGTGACTTCGGAGCGAAAAAGTGGCGTGGTCATGTTTGAGTCAGTGAACAAGACCTCACAATACGAGGTTAGCAGGCAAACTTTGTTACATTCCCTTGCAAGCGAAACCCATTGAAATACCAGCATGCTTCAGTACCAAACCATTCCCGTCACGCCGTTTCAACAAAACTGCTCTTTAATTTGGGACGATCAAACTCTGCAAGCCGCAGTGATCGATCCGGGCGGTGACCTGGATTTGATCTTGGCAGTCGTTACGCAAAGGGGTTTGAAACTTGAGCAAATTTGGCTCACCCACGCGCATATCGATCACGCGGGCGGCACGGCAGCCTTGGCGCGCCAATTAAATTTGCCCATCGTGGGGCCACACCCAGGTGATCAGTTTTGGATTGATCGTTTGTCTGATCAAAGCCGCATGTTTCAGTTTCCTGATGCGGAAATTTTTACGCCCACGAGATGGCTGGCAGATGGCGATACCGTGACGCTAGGTTCACACACACTGAACGTGCGACATTGCCCAGGGCACACGCCGGGTCATGTGGTATTTCATTCCCCTGAAATCAAACGTGCGTTTGTGGGTGATGTGTTGTTTGCCGGCAGCATTGGCCGAACTGATTTTCCGCAAGGTGATCATGACACCTTGATTGCCAGCATCACGCAGCGCTTGTGGCCCATGGGCGATGACACGGTGTTCATTCCAGGCCACGGCCCTGAAAGCACTTTTGGGCGTGAACGCAGCAGCAATCCTTATGTCGGTGGAACCTGAGCGCAGAACTGCAAGAGACTTTAGTTCAGGGGCTCTGCACTTTTGCCCTGGGTCGCTTGAGCGTAGAGCTGTGCTACTTTGGGCAAGTTGGCTTCGAGTTCTTGAATGCGATTGTTGCCACTAGGGTGTGTGGATAAAAAAGAGGGTTGCCCTTTTCCTCCGCCCGTTGCACTCAGCATCTTTTTCCAAAGCTGCACACTGGCTTCAGGTTTAAAACCAGCACGCGCGGCAATTTCAAGCCCCACCAAATCGGCTTCTGTTTCGTCGTCACGACCGTATTTCAAGGTGAGCAATTGGGTGCCTAAATTGGCTGCAACATCGCCTAAT
Organism: Limnohabitans sp.; assembly: GCA_044357745.1. GTDB lineage: Bacteria > Pseudomonadota > Gammaproteobacteria > Burkholderiales > Burkholderiaceae_C > Limnohabitans_A. The sequence continues at coordinate 2,848 of JBIKOZ010000067.1, forward strand.
TGGCCCAAGCCCAAGAGCTGCGATGCCACCGACAAGCCCATGCCAGTGGCCTTGGATTTGGCCAAGCGCTCGCGCGAGTGCTCACGTAAAGCATGGGCCATTTCGTGCCCCATGATCATGGCCACTTCATCATCGTTCAGCTGCAGTTGATCAAGGATACCGGTGTAAAAAGCAATTTTTCCACCAGGCATGCACCAAGCATTGATTTGTTTGCTGTTAATGAGATTGACTTCCCATCGCCACTTGCGCGAATCGGCGTTCCATTGGGCTGTGAAGGGGATCAGTTTGTTGGCGATGGCCCGCAGGCGTTTGAGCTGTGGGTAGTCGTCTGGGGCCAAAGCGCCTTTGCTCTCGGCTTCTCCCAGGGTTTGTTGATATTGTTGCTTGGCTGACGCTTCCAGCGTTTCGGCTGGAATGAGCTTGCGAATGCCAGAGGCTTTACCCACATCGACCTGGGCCTGCGCAGTGCCGGCCAACAGCGCTGTGAAACCCAAACCAGCCCCGCCCAGTTGATTCATAAAAGCGCGACGAGAAGACCCCCCTGCTTCAGCAACTGAAGACGCCAAGGGATCGGACGCGTTTAAATTTGAAAAACATCGCCAACACATGTTTGAATCATAGTGCCAGCCCCACAAATTTCAAGCAAATAGACTCGGAAAATCTGCATTCAAGCTTGGATAATGTTGTCATGACAGAAAAGCCCGCTTTAAATCAGCCCACTTTTTCTTGGCTTGCCTCTTGGCGTGTCTATTTGCAGCCAACCAGCTTGCGCATGCTGCTCTTGGGCTTTGCGGCAGGCTTGCCCTTGCTCTTGGTTTTGGGCACCTTGAGTTTCAGGTTGCGTGAGGCGGGCATTGACCGCAGCACCATCGGCTATCTAAGCTGGGTGGGTTTGGCCTATGCCTTTAAGTGGGTTTGGGCACCTTTGGTAGACCGCATGCCCATCCCTTTTGCCACACATTATTTGGGTCGCCGCCGCAGTTGGTTGTTGCTGTCGCAGGCCATAGTGATGATCGGCTTGGTTGGTATGGCCGTCAGCGATCCTTCGCAAACATTGGGGCCGGTGGTGTGGTTTGCCTTGTTGGTGGCCTTTGGCTCCGCCACTCAAGACATTGCTTTGGATGCGTTTCGCATTGAGTCGGCAGATCCAACACAGCAAGCTGCTTTGGCAGCCAGCTATCAAACAGGTTATCGATTGGCCATGATTTGGGCTGGCGCAGGCGTATTGTGGGTGGCCGCATGGGTCCAAGGTGACAATGCGACGGGTTATATGCACACGGCTTGGCAAGTTGCATACCTTGTGATGGCCGCCAGCATGTGGGTGGGATGCGCCACGGTATTGATGTCCAAAGAACCTGTGCGTGCTGAATTACCGCCGGCTAGAAATATCAAAGAGTGGTTGCAAGGTGCACTGATAGAGCCATTCTCTGATTTTCTGAAGCGCTACAAATGGCAAGCGGTTTTGATTTTGAGCTTGATTGCGGTCTATCGCATCAGCGATGTGGTGATGGGCATCATGGCCAATCCTTTTTATGTCGACATGGGCTACACCAAAGCTGAAGTGGCCACGGTGACCAAAGTTTATGGCGTGATCATGACCTTGCTGGGTGCATTCATTGGCGGTGTGATGGCGCTGCGATGGGGTGTGATGCGCATCCTGATGTTGGGCGCCGTGCTCAGTGCAATGAGCAACTTGCTATTTGCTTGGTTGAGTGGTCATGGTCACGATGTGACCGCATTGATTGCGGTGGTGTCCGCCGATAATTTGGCCAGCGGCATCGCTTCAGCGGCGTTCATTGCGTACTTGTCGTCTTTGACAAATGTGCAGTATTCAGCCACGCAATATGCGTTGCTCAGTTCGATGATGCTGCTTCTGCCCAAATTCATTGCTGGCTTCTCAGGCGATTATGTCAACGCACATGGTTACGCCAACTTCTTCAATGCCACCGCATGGCTGGGCTTGCCGGTGCTCGTATTGGTCGGCTTGGCATGGCATTACCAGCCACCAAAACAAGAAATTCTGACTGGACAAAGTCACTCGTGAAAACCTACATATTGAGTTTGCCCTCAGCTCAGGAGCGGCGTGAATTTCAGACACAACAAGCACGCAATCTGGGGCTAGACGCTGTGTTCATCGATGCACGCTCACCTGCAGACATTCCGGATGCATTTTTCATGGCCCATGCTTTTTCTTGGGAGCGACCTCTCAAGATCACGGAGGTAGCCTGTTTCATGAGCCACCATGCCGTTTGGGACATCATTGCCAACGGGAGTGAACCTGCATTGATTCTAGAAGATGATGCTATTTTGGCGCGTCACTCACCACGCTTGCTCAAATGGTTGTCTGCCTTGGGTGACCTTGATCATGTGTCACTTGAAACGCGGCAGCGTAAAAAATTAATAGGTCGTCTAAGTATTCCCAACGCTGAGCTTCAGGTCTCGTTGCAGCCTTTGTTGCAAGACCGAACGGGTGCGGCTGCTTATGTTCTATGGCCGTCTGGGGCGCGTATTTTGCTGTCCAAGTTCATGCAACAGGGCATGGGCTTGGCCGATGCTTTCATTTCCAGCACCTACCAACTCAAGTCATGGCAAACCTTGCCTGCAATGGCCATTCAAGCCGACATGGCCACGTCCTATGGTTTGCCTTGTCCCATGCCCTCACACTCTCTCATTGCCCGAGAAAAAGTGCCAAGTCCGCCCACGCAAGGTATTGGCCATGACCTGCTACTTAAATACCGAAGACTGATGGGGCAATTGCGATTGGCCGCTCGATTTTTAAGCTGCTTCTGGCGTGCTCGACGTCAATATGTGGGCATCGACCCGCAAACTTTTTGAGTCTCAATCCAGACTGCTAACGTCACAAACGACGCCACCAAAGTTCCAACTTGTTCAGAATCAAGGGAAGCAAGCGAGTTCGGTAGACATTGAATTTGTAGGGCTTGCGAACACGGGGGTCAATCGTGTTAACAAAGTCTTCAGCAAATGGGTACACGCTCAAGGGTCTTTGTGCAAAGGCCAAAGTTTCTTGTGGGCTCATGTCGCGAAAAGCTTTGACTTGGTTGCCTGCCATTTTTGCAGCAAGTTTGGCGCCAAACGTTAGCACCCTGCCACGGTACGCAGGTTCTTCGGGCACATAAAAAATCCAGGGCTCTGCCGCTTGAATCATGTCCGCCCAAAGTTGATCGGCCAAAAGACCATTGCCTGCCTCCGAAGTTGCAAATTGCCATCCACGTTCACGCAACCGGCCCACGTGAAGCAAGGCAATATCGGCATATTTTTGAGGAACTTTGTTGGTTTCCTCGGGGTCGGCGCACCAGCGATAACAACGCAAATTTTCATCAGCTCGGTAGCGTTGCTCAAAATAATCGCGTTTGCTGCCTTTCATAAACACGGGGCTGATCAAAGCGACATCAGGATTTACCTCAAAAACTTGATGGAGCTTGTTCAAGTCATCCGCGCTAAAGGGCCTCACGATTTGTAAATCGTCTTGCAACATGAGCAAATAACTAGCTTGGCAAGCTTGCAGAGCGTTTTGCATGTTGCTGTAATAACCGCCATGTCGGTCATCACTCGCAGACTTCATGTGCCGAACTTGTTCGCCTAAGCTTTGCAAATAAGACACGGTCGCGGGCTCATCGCTGCCGTCGTCGTAGACCAAATAAGGGACGCCCGGCATGTTGCGCAACACGGAGGCTACGCAATTTTCAAGGTAAGCCCCTCTGTTGTACGAAAAAATGGCGATTTCTAAATTTGGCCTGGTCATGTTCACAAACTCTCGGTGTCTCGGTTGTTTGAATGTAAGAATGAATGGCGCTCAATGCCCATGTTGGGTGGCCCATGCCATGAGGCCTCTCCAGCGACCCCACATTCGCGCCAACCGCTTTGGTGACAACAGAAGGATCCGAAAAAACAATGCCAATGAGGTGGTTGCAAGCAATCGTCGCCGCTGTCGCAAGGCCACTTGCAGTGTCCCATGCTTCTTTTCAAACGTTAATTTGGACTGCGCGTGGTAGTAACCTCTGATGTACTCGCTTTTCAATGGCACTTTACCTTTAACGGAGCCGCGTGAGCTGTGAACAGCTTGGACCTCGGGCACCAGCACAACAGGTAACTGTGCGTTGAACAGACGCAGGCAAAGGTCGTCGTCTTCGTAGTACAAGAAAAAGGTCTCGTCAAAAAATCCCACCGAGTCGAATTTATCGATTCGAAACAGCATGGCTGCGCCACAGACGAAACCGACGCAGGCCGGGCCATTGGCGCCCGGCCCTGCAGAATCCCACAAAGTTTTGGGCCAGCGGTAATTCAGCTCGAGCTTGCCTTTTGCGCCTAACAACTGAGGCGCCAGCAGGGCTGCTTCT
>JBIKOZ010000223.1:0-3691 GCA_044357745.1 Limnohabitans sp.
CAACATGGGCCTTGATCCAGAAAAATTCATTGGCTTTGCCTTTGGCATGGGCCCTGACCGTCTCACCATGCTCCGATATGGCGTCAATGATTTGCGCTTGTTCTTCGATGGCGATGTTCGCTTTTTGAGTCAATTTCAATAAATAAAAGACCATGCAATTTCCTGAATCTTGGCTGCGTGAGTTTTGCAACCCACCGCTTACAACCGAACAACTCGCCGAAACCCTCACCATGGCGGGCTTGGAGGTTGAAGAACTTCAACCTGTGGCACCGCCTTTTTCCAGCGTGGTCGTTGGTGAGATTAAAAGTGCAGAGCAGCACCCCAATGCTGACCGCTTGCGTGTGTGTCTAGTCGATGTCGGTCAACCTACCTTGCTCAACATTGTGTGCGGCGCACCCAACGCACGCGTGGGCATTCGCATTCCTTGTGCCATGGTGGGCGCGGAGTTGCCGCCTGGTGAAGATGGCAAACCTTTCCAGATCAAGCTTGGAAAACTGCGCGGTGTTGAAAGCCAGGGCATGTTGTGCTCAGCCAAAGAACTCAAAATTGCCGACGATCATGGCGGCTTGTTAGAGTTGTCTGACGATGCCCCTCTTGGCGAAAACATTCGCACTTATTTGAAGCTCGACGATACGCTTTTCACACTCAAGCTCACGCCCAATTTAGCCCATTGTTTGAGTGTCTATGGCATTGCCCGCGAGGTCTCGGCTTTAACGGGTACGCCTTTGAAAGCCGCTCCCTTCAAACCACTCGCGTCACAAGTGCCAGACGTCTTGCCGGTGGCAGTTCAAGCCACTGACTTGTGCGGCCGATTCAGCGGCAGGGTGGTGAAGGGGGTCAATCCCAAAGCCCAAACGCCCGCCTGGATGGTGGAACGTTTGGCGCGATGCGGTCAACGCAGTGTGAGCCCCTTGGTGGACATCTCAAACTACGTGATGTTTGAATTTGGCCGTCCTTCGCACATCTTTGACCTCAACAAAATCCATGGCGGTTTGCAAGTCCGCTGGGGCCGAGCCAATGAATCATTGAAACTGCTCAATGGCAACACAGTCACCGTTGACGACAAGGTGGGTGTGATTGCTGATGACTCTCAAGTGGAATCTCTGGCCGGTATCATGGGTGGCGATGCCACTGCTGTGTCAGATGACACGGAAAATATTTACATCGAAGCCGCCTACTGGTGGCCCAAAGCCATTGCGGGTCGTTCACGTCGTTACAACTTTTCAACCGATGCAGGGCATCGTTTCGAGCGTGGTGTGGATCCTGAAAGCACGGTTGATCACATTGAGCGCATTACTCAGTTGGTCATTGATATTTGCGGTACATCTGCAACGCAAATTGGCCCTGTCGATGATCAAAAATTGAACATGCCTGTTCGCAAACCCGTGACATTGCGCGTGGCGCGTGCCAACAAAGTGATTGGCATGGCCCTGAGTCAGAAACAATGTGCCGATGCATTGCGTGGTTTGGCTTTTGAAGTTTCAGAAACAGAAGGCTTGATCACGGTCAATCCTCCCAGCTGGCGCTTCGATTTGGAAATTGAAGAAGATCTCATTGAAGAGGTGGCGCGCATGGTGGGCTATACCCAGCTGCCCACCACGCCACCCTTGGCACCCATCACAGCCAAGATTCGCAAAGAAAATATTCGCGGCCCGTTTGCTGTGCGTCGCAGTTTGGCAGCGCTTGGTTACCAAGAGACCATCAACTTCAGCTTCGTTGAAGAGCGTTGGGAGCATGAGTTGGCCGGTAACCCCAACCCCCTCAAGTTGCTCAATCCTATTGCCAGCCAAATGAATGTGATGCGCACCAGTCTTCTGGGATCGTTGTTGCAAGTGGTGAAGTTCAATCTAGACCGCAAAGCCGATCGCGTGCGTGTCTTTGAACTGGGGCGGGTGTTTTTACGCGATGCCTCGGTCAAAGATTCAGACACCACCGTTGAAGGCTTGAATCAGCCTATGTGTGTATCGGGCGTAGCTTATGGCCCTGTGTCAGCCACTTCTTGGGGCGGCAAGGTCCGAAATGTCGATTTCTTTGATGTGAAAGGCGAGGTTGAGGCTTTGTTGGCACCCGCCAAGCCAGTTTTCGTGTCGGCCGAACATCCTGCCATGCACCCTGGACGTTGTGCGCAAGTCTTCTTGTATGACAAGGCCATTGGCCATGTGGGCGAGTTGCATCCTCGTTGGCGTCAGTCATGGGACCTGCAGCAGGCGCCTATTTTGTTTGAACTCGATTTGGAGGCCGTCCTTCAGAGAGGCGTGCCCGTGGCGCAAGGCGTTCCAAAATTTCAAGCCGTAGAGCGAGACATTGCGGTGGTGGTTGCAGAAAAAATAACCCACGCTGAATTGATGGCAACTGTTCACGCTGCACCTACAGCAGGTCTGCTTCGAAGTGCTGTTTTGTTTGATGTGTTCCGTCCTCAGGCCTCACTCGGTGTTGAAAAAAGTTTGGCCGTGCGACTTGTTTTGAACAGTGACGAAGCCTCATTGACAGATGTGCAAATTGAATCCACAGTCAAGGCTGTGTTGGATCATTTGGCATTGAAGTTGTCAGCCCGCCTGCGCGCTTAATGCTGGCCTGAAAGTTGATATGAATTTTTCTGTTGAAAGCCTCGAAACGCCCGCGCTCACCAAGGCCCATCTGGCTGATTTGTTGTTCGAACAAATCGGTCTGAACAAGCGCGAATCAAAGGACATGGTTGACTCTTTCTTTGATTTGATTGCCACGCAATTGGTTCAGGGAACGGATGTCAAAATTTCTGGATTTGGCAATTTCCAAATTCGTGAAAAAGCTCCGCGACCCGGTCGTAACCCTCGCACCGGTGAACTGATCCCGATTGACGCTAGGCGGGTGTCCACCTTCCACGCAAGCCACAAACTGAAGGCGGTCATTCAGGGGGATGAAAAATTGGGAGACTGATGTTCACTGAATCTCTCTGACTTTCAGTCTCTTCAAAATATTTTCTTGAATCCTTCAAAAATTTAATCACTTGCCCCTTTACGCGGCCCCCATGCTTAGAGTAAGCTTGCAATCCCCCTAGCAAGTTAATGATTTCAATGGAGAACTCCCTCCCGTCTATTCCAGCCAAGCGCTACTTCACCATTGGTGAGGTGGGCGAGCTTTGCGGTGTCAAGCCGCACGTGCTGCGCTATTGGGAGCAAGAATTTACGCAACTTCGCCCGGTCAAGCGCCGCGGCAATCGCCGTTATTACCAGCACCACGAAGTGCTCATGATTCGCCGTATTCGCGATTTGCTTTATGAGCAAGGATTCACCATCAGCGGTGCGCGCAACAAAATGCAAGAACTGGCGCAGTCTCAAAAGGGTTTGAGAAAAGAGACTGTCGATTTAAGCGCTTCAGACGATGAAAACATGGATGATTTCGATGAAGACATGTCAGCTTTTTCACAAAGTGAAGCAACGTCCGCCATGGCCACTGAAAGTGCACAGAGGGCATCTCCTTTGCAAGCTTCAAGCAGCCTGCCAACCCTTCGCCGAGAATTGATGGATATCAGAGACCTGCTCTCAAATTGACAGCATTCTCGGGCTATAATTTAAAGCTTGTCGGCGTGTAGCGCAGCCTGGTAGCGCACTTGCATGGGGTGCAAGGGGTCGCGAGTTCGAATCCCGCCACGCCGACCATTGATGTTTGAAAAAGCGCTTGAGAATCATTTCTGAAGCGCTTTTTCTTGGGA
>JBIKOZ010000224.1:0-3686 GCA_044357745.1 Limnohabitans sp.
TTTCATTAGAAGTTGTCGATAAAGCTGTCATGTTTGGAATTTCCCAAAGTTGAAATTTCATCTAATCGCGCTTTGTGCGAGTGTTTAAAACACCCACCTAAAGCCAGACTCGCAAATAAAACAGACAAGAACTGGATTCATTTCACAAGCGAGCTCTTGTTAAGTTCCTCCAGCATCTGAGACAAAGTATTTTTTTGCTTTGGGTCTGAGGCCTCATGCATAGCATCTTCCAAAACGGCGCTGATATCTTCGGCTGCCACCAACTCCATGTCCCAGTTGGGAAACAGCCTTTCACGAAACTCATCTTCTTTTGTGAGTAACACAACATCAGAGTGGCGAGGATCTGCAGAAATCATCTTAAACAAACTGGTCACGTTGTCTCTGGGACCTTCCAACCATTGGAAGAAAATGCCGCTGCCAAAGACCAATAACCCAGTGATACCAAATCTGGGGTTATGGTGCCTGGCGGTGGCAATTATTTTTTCGAGCGCCTCTTTATTCATGTGCTGTGCAGCTTGGCTGCAGTAAACAATGTGATGGATAGATTGGGTAGATTGGCCTTCGTCATTTTGCATAGCTCGAGTATGCCTCAGAGAAACAAATACAGGTATTTTCAGCAGGGTTCCAAGGGCTTAGATTCGATGCATTTACCGTACCAAAGGAAATACCTGACTGCAGACATTGCGACCTCTGATGAGTTTTACACCCCTCAAACTCAAGTTAACACGAAAGTACAGCAAACGCATTGGCTGATAATTGCTGCTGAACAGCGGTGGCGCTTGTAGGATTTGCGATTTGCGCGTGTGCCATATTCAGGAAGGCACGAGCCAAGCGCAAAAATCATCGTCCAGCGCGCCTTTTCAACGCCAAAATACCCCATTTGAAGCTCGGCTCACGTATCATTTGCCCCCATGAACATCATCATCCTGGGCGCTGGCCGTGTGGGCGAAAGCGTCGCTGAAAGCCTGGTTTCCGAGCAAAACGACATCACCGTCATTGACCAAGATCCGGCACGCCTCAGGCTGCTCGAAGAGCGCTTGGACCTGCGCGGCGTTGTAGGCAATGGCATTCAGCCCTCTGTGCTGCGCGAAGCCGGGGCCCAAGACGCTGACATGGTCATTGGCTGCGCCGCGGCCGATGAGTCAAATTTGGTGTTCTGCAAGATCGCCCACGACGTGTTCAATGTGCCCACCACCATTGCCCGCCTGCGTTCACCCGAATTCAACGAGGGCGATGAATTGTTGGGCAAGTCGGGTTTTGCCGTTGACCATGTGATCTGTCCAGAAGAGTCAGTCATGCACTATATCGAGCAGCTCATCCAGTTCCCCGAGGCCTTGCAAGTACTTGAATTTGCCGACGGCCGCGTCAGCCTGATTGTGGTTCGTGCGGCTGCCGACAGCCTGTTGGTGAACCACACCATTGCCGAGTTTCGCGACCGATTGCCAGATGCCGAGATGCGCGTGGTGGCCCTGTACCGGCAAGACACGCAGGTGGACGCCTTACCCGAGACTCGCATCCTGCCGGGGGACGAGGTGTTTGTGTTGGCCGACACCCACAAAATCACCTCCGTGTTGGCCGGCATCCACAAAACCGACCAGCCCGTCAAGCGCCTGATGCTGGCCGGTGGCGGCAAAGTGGGCTTGCGTTTGGCGCGCATTTTGGCAGACCAATACGATGTGAAGCTGATCGAACACGACAAAATCCGCTGTGCATATTTGGCCAGCCAGTTGCCTTCCAGCACCTTGATTCTGAATGGTGACGGTACCGATGAAGACCTGCTGCACGAAGAGAGTGTGGGCGAGATGGATCTGTTTCTGGCGCTGACCAGCGACGACGAGGACAACATCATGTCCGCCATGCTGGCCAAACGCATGGGCGCGCGGCGCGTCATGGCCCTGATCAACCGCCGTGCCTATGCCGACATGATGCAAGGCAGCACGATTGACATCGCGATATCACCTGCGCAAACCGTGATTGGCGAGTTGTTGGCGCACCTGCGTCGGGGCGATGTGGCGGCGGTACACAGCCTGCGCCGCGGCGCAGCAGAAGCGCTAGAGGGCATTGCTCGGGGAGACCACAAGACGTCGAAATTGGTCGGACGCCGTGTCGAACAAATCAAATTGCCCATTGGCGTGAGTATTGGCACTATTGTGCGAGGCGAGGGCAAAAATTCCGAGGTGCTGATGCCTCACCACGACACCTTGATCGAGGCCGATGATCACATCATCTTGTTCATCCCCAACAAACGCGATGTGCGTGCGGTGGAAAAACTTTTTCAGGTCAGCGCGACCTTTTTTGGCTGATGTTCATTTTCTTCGCACCCGTGCTGTCCTTGATGGCTCGCATCTTGATCGCGTTCTCGGTGACATTTTTTGTGCCAGGTATTTGGGCCTGGTTCGAAGACCACCAAGATTTGCAATTGATTTGGTTGGCTGGTTTTGGTTTGACGGCATTCAGTGGCTTGGCATTGGCGGCGATCACACAAAAGCATCGGCGTGAATTGAAGACCAAAGATGGCTTCTTGTTGGTCAACATGGTGTGGTTGGTTTTGCCTGCCTACTCCGCCCTGCCCCTTATGTTTTTAGTGCCTGAAATCACTTGGTTCAAAGCCTACTTTGAGGCCATGAGCGCGCTCACCGCCACAGGCGCCACGGCTTTGACGGGACTTGAGCATTTGCCGGTTTCGGTCAATATTTGGCGCTGCTTTTTGCAGCTCATTGGCGGGCTGGGCATCATGCTGTTGGTGGTGGCGGTGTTGCCCATGTTGGGATTGGGCGGCATGCAGCTTTACAAGACCGAAACGCCAGGCCCCATGAAAGACACCAAGTTCACCCCCCGCATTGCCGAAACGGCACGGGGCTTGTGGGGCGTGTACTTCTTGTTTTCGGGTGCGTGCCTGCTGGCTTACCGCTGGGCCGGCATGAGCTGGGCCGATGCCTTCATGCACATGTGCACCACCATGGGTTTGGGTGGTTTTTCTTCTTACGATGCCAGTTTTGGGCACTTCAACTCGCCCATGATCGAGTGGGTGGCCATCGTTTTCATGACCTTGGCGGGGATCAGTTTTGTGCGCTACTTTGTAGTGCTACGCAGCCGCTCCATTTTGCCCATCAGCAGCGACCGGGAAATCCGCACCTACTTGGCTGTTTTGTTGGCCGCCACCTTGTTGGTGACGGGTTTGTTGTTGGCGCATGGCGTGTACAAAGACGGGATGGAGGCCCTAAGGATCAGTGCCTTTCATGTGGTTTCTTTGGCCACCACCACCGGTTATGCCTCCACCGATTACACACAGTGGCCGGTGTTTGCCCCAATCTTGTTGATGTTTCTGGGCTGCTTTTCGACGTGTGCGGGCTCCACGGGAGGCGGCATCAAGATGGTTCGCATGATCTTGCTGGTCAAACAAGCCCGGCGCGAGTTGGTGCGCATCATCCACCCCCGTGTCATCAACCCGGTTACGCTGGGCGGTGCCGTGATCCCCATGTCGGTCATGACGGCAGTGCTGGGCTTCATGCTCATTTATGGCGGTGTCACCATGTTTCTGAGCATGCTGCTCATGCTAAGTGGCTTGGACACTGTGACCGCATTTTCGGCTGTTATTGCCACCGTCAACAACATTGGCCCAGGCCTCGGCGAGGTCGGACCCTCGGGCAATTACGGCGGCCTGAATCCCTTCCAGCTAGGTGTTT
>JBIKOZ010000225.1:0-3625 GCA_044357745.1 Limnohabitans sp.
TAATTTTAACGGCTCTTTGCCCCATTTTTGCCCTCAATTGACACATCACACGAAGTTCCATGGCCGTACTCACAGTCACCTCTGAAGCCTCCATCGAGGCGGTTCCGTTTGTAGCCCCCGAGGGCACGTTTGTACATTACGAAGGCTCGCCCTTTGAGCTGTATCAGCCCTATCCACCTGCGGGCGATCAACCCACCGCCATTGTTGGATTGGTGGAGGGTTTGAACGACGGCGAAGTGTTTCAAACCTTGCTGGGTGTGACGGGTTCGGGCAAGACCTTCACCATGGCCAATGTCATTGCGCAAATGGGCAAGCCCGCCATTGTGTTTGCGCCCAACAAAACATTGGCGGCGCAGTTGTATTCAGAGTTCAGAGAGTTCTTCCCCAAAAATGCGGTGGAGTATTTCGTCAGTTATTACGACTACTACCAGCCCGAGGCCTATGTGCCGCAACGTGACTTGTTCATTGAAAAAGACTCCGCCATCAACGAGCACATTGAGCAAATGCGTTTGTCATGCACCAAGAGCTTGATGGAGCGTCGCGATGTGGTCATTGTGGCCACGGTCTCGGCCATCTACGGCATTGGCGAGCCCGAGAGTTATCACCGCATGATCATGACATTGCGCACGGGCGACAAAGTGGGGCAGCGCGATGTGATCTCGCAACTCATTCGCATGCAATACCAACGCAACGACCAAGACTTTAGCCGTGGCAAGTTTCGCGTAAGAGGCGACACCATTGATGTGTTTCCAGCAGAGCATTCTGAACTTGCAGTGCGCATTGAATTGTTTGATGACGAAGTGGAAAGTCTGCAGTTGTTCGATCCGCTCACAGGTCGCATCCGTCAAAAAATTCCGCGCTTCACAGTCTATCCTTCAAGCCATTACGTCACACCGCGCGACAAGGTTTTGGCGGCCGTTGAAACCATCAAAGTCGAGTTGGCAGAGCGGCTTAAAGAATTAGTGGGCATGGGCAAATTGGTAGAAGCCCAGCGCCTTGAGCAACGCACTCGATTCGATTTGGAAATGCTCAGTGAAGTAGGGCACTGCAAAGGCATTGAAAATTACACACGTCATTTGTCCGGTGCTGCACCAGGCGCTGCGCCCAGTACCTTGACGGACTACATGCCCGCCGATTCTCTGATGTTCTTGGACGAGAGCCATCAAATGATTGGCCAACTGAATGCCATGTACAACGGTGACCGTGCGCGCAAAACCACGCTGGTGGAATACGGCTTTCGTTTGCCCAGTGCCTTGGACAACAGACCGCTTAAATTTGAAGAGTTTGAAGCCAAAATGCGACAGTGCGTTTTTGTGTCAGCCACACCCGCTGATTACGAAAAAACGCATGCTGGCAAAGTGGTGGAGCAGGTGGTCAGGCCCACTGGATTGGTTGACCCAGAAGTAGAAGTCAGGCCCGCCATTCACCAAGTGGACGATGTGCTGCAAGAAATTAGAATTCGGGCAGACAAACATGAGCGGGTGCTCATCACCACGCTCACCAAACGCATGGCTGAGCAACTTACTGACTACCTATCAGACAATGGTGTGAAAGTTCGTTACTTGCACTCCGATATCGACACGGTGGAGCGGGTTGAAATTTTGCGCGATTTGCGCTTAGGTGCCTTTGATGTGTTGGTGGGCATCAACTTGTTGCGTGAAGGCTTGGACATTCCGGAGGTGTCTCTGGTGGCCATTTTGGATGCCGACAAAGAAGGTTTCTTAAGGTCCGAGCGAAGCCTGATTCAAACCATTGGCCGTGCTGCGCGCAACCTGCATGGGCGCGCCATTTTGTATGCCGACCGCATGACCGAGTCCATGAAGAAAGCCATTGGCGAAACTGAGCGCCGCCGTACCAAGCAAGTGGCCCACAACTTGGCCATGGGCATCACACCGCGCAGCATTGTGAAAGAAGTGCGCGACCTGATCGATGGGGTCTACAGCGAGAAGGCTGGCAAGGAAGCCGATCGCTTAGAAAAAGAAGCGGTACAGCGGGCCAAGGTAGAAGACATGAGCGAGAGGGACGTGTCCAAGGCCATCAAGCAGCTTGAAAAACAGATGATGGAACACGCTAAAAACCTTGATTTCGAAAAGGCCGCCCAGGTTCGGGATCAGCTTCAAATGCTCAAGGCTCAGGCCTTTGGGGCGCCGGGCACCGACAACGTGGTGGTTCTGAAGGCATAAAGACCTTCATTTCATATCCCTACTAATCTGGTCAAGTTCTGCTATAGTCGAGCAAATTAGTCAACATCCTAGGAAATAGCCATGCGCCTTACCACCAAAGGTCGATTTGCGGTCACCGCCATGATCGATTTGGCCCTGCGACACCACTCTGGCCCCGTCACTCTGGCGGCCATCAGCCAAAGGCAAGAAATCTCCCTTTCTTACCTTGAACAACTGTTTGGCAAGCTTCGCCGACACCAATTGGTAGAGTCCACCAGGGGTCCTGGCGGCGGTTACACCTTGGCTAAAAAGGCTTCAGAAATTACCGTGGCCGATATCATTTTGTCGGTGGACGAGCCCATCGATGCCACCCACTGCGGCGGTAAAGAAAACTGCCACGGCAGCAGCGGCCGCTGCATGACTCATGATTTGTGGTCAGCTTTGAACTCACGCATGGTCGAGTTTTTAGACTCCGTCAATTTACAAAAATTGGTTGACGATCAATTGGCAGCGGGCCACACCATCGAAAACAAGCCCGCCATCAAGCGCGCCATTTCTGCCATGCCTGTGTCACAAACCATTCGTGTGAACGCACCCAATTCGGTGTTTGCTTTGGGCAACACCTTTGTTAAATCTTGAGAAGTTTTCAAGCATGAATTCAACACCGCATTTCCCTATCTACCTCGACTACAGCGCCACAAATCCTTGTGATCCGCGCGTGGTTGATGCCATGATTCCTTGGTTGCGCGAGCACTTTGGCAATCCCGCTTCACGCAGCCACGCCTGGGGCTGGGAAGCTGAAGAAGCCGTTGAGAAAGCGCGCCTCGATGTGGCCGAGCTCATTGGTGCTGACCCGCGCGAAATCGTTTGGACCAGCGGTGCCACCGAGTCCAACAACTTGGCGTTGAAAGGCGCTGCGCAGTTTTACAAAAGCCGCGGCAAGCACCTGATTACCGTTAAAACAGAACACAAAGCTGTGCTCGACACCATGCGTGAACTCGAGCGACAAGGCTTTGAAGTTTCTTACCTTGATGTGCAAGAAGATGGCTTGCTTGATCTTGAAGTTTTCAAAGCAGCTGTGCGCCCCGACACCATCTTGGTCAGCGTCATGTTCGTCAACAACGAAATTGGCGTCATTCAAGACATTGCAGCCATTGGCGCCATTTGCCGCGAGAAGGGCATCATCTTCCACGTCGATGCCGCGCAGGCCACTGGTAAATTTCACATTGACCTCAGCACCTTGCCGGTCGACTTGATGAGCTTAACGGCGCACAAAACATATGGCCCAAAAGGCATTGGCGCTTTGTACGTCAGCCGCAAACCTCGCGTGCGCCTGGAAGCGCAAATGCACGGTGGCGGCCACGAGCGTGGCATGCGTTCTGGCTCTTTGCCCACGCACCAAATTGTGGGCATGGGCGAGGCCTTCCGCATTGCGCGCCTCGAAATGGACCAAGACATTGCCA
>JBIKOZ010000226.1:0-3621 GCA_044357745.1 Limnohabitans sp.
AGTCTTCCGACAACTTGTGATTTTTGAAAATATCTTGCAGCAAGCCTTTGTAGCGCGGACCTAAGACCATCATGTGGTGCGGCACATCTTCGTACTTGCGGTTGGTGCCAAAGTACCAAACAAACAAGCCCGAGGAATACTTGCCCTTGGCAATGCGCTTGTCGGTCCAATGCTTGCGGTGTTGCGGCTCAATGAGGTGGCGGTAAGTCCAAGCGGCATCGCCATTGCTCACCACAATGTCTGCAGGCAAGAAATCGCCATTGGCCAGTTCGACGCCTTTGGCGCGTCCATCTTCAACGCGGATGCGTGTGACGGGCGTGTTGTAACGAATAGGCACATGACGCTCATCCAAGAGCTTCACCAGTTCACGCACAATGGCACCGGTGCCGCCCATGGCCGAATGCACGCCCCAGCGGCGCTCCAAGGAATGGATGAGTGAGTAAACGCAAGTGACTGAATAAGGATTGCCACCAATGAGCAAGGGGTGAAAGCTCATGACGATGCGCAGCTTGGGATGCTTGATGTGCTTGGCCACCAAACTGTAAATAGAGCGCCAAGCTTGCATGCGCGCCAAATTGGGCATGGCCTTGATCACGTCGCCAATGGTTTCGAAGGGCACCATGCCCAGCTCGACAAAACCAAGCTGGAAACACTTTTCGGACGCCACCATCAGGTTCTTAAAGCCTTGCACATCTTCAGGACTGAATTTGGCAATTTGGTCGAGCATTTGCTCGTCGTTGTTGCTGTAATCAAAGTGCGTGCCATCGTCAAAGCGAATTCGGTAAAAAGGCGACATCAAGCGAAGGTCGACATGGTCTTTCATTTCGCGGCCACACAGCGTGAAAAGCTCGGCGATGAGGTGCGGCAAAGTAATGATGGTGGGGCCCGCGTCAAAGGTAAAACCATCTTGCTTGTGCACATAGGCGCGACCACCAGGCGCATCCAGTTTCTCGAGCATTTGAACGCGATAACCTTTGACGCTCAAACGAATGGCAGCGGCCAAGCCACCAAATCCTGTGCCAATCACAATGGCTGTGGGTGCACGATGTCCAATTTCAGAGGCTGTTCTCGTGGGGTGGTTTTGATCGCCACCACCACCGCCCGCGCCGCCGTCGGTATTAATTGACTTGAAGAGATTTGTCATGTGAATCCAAGTGAGCAGGCAAAACCGGAGGCACATGCCCCTCAAAGGTAGCAGGCATTTCAGTGATGTGATGTTTGCGAATGGCCCAACGCCACAATGCCGTGGTGTCTAGGGGCAGGACCAGCATGAGATGTTCGACAATGGCCAAGGCCAACATGGTGCCCACCAAGACAGCGCCCACCACTTGGGCAGGTGTAGTCGTGGCTTGGTTAGCGAAGTCGACCAAGAACCACAAACAGACACTCGCCAGGATCACTGCAAACGGGAAAAAAGCATTCATGCGGCGACGCTTGAAAAAGCTTTCTAAATATGCCAAGTGCGCAGGTAAAAATTCTTCGCTCAAATTTCGCACCCCAAGAAACAAGTTCAGTTTGGCGCTGGTCCGCATGACCCATAAGACCAAATAGGTGCCAGTGCCCACTTGGTTGGGCGCATCCCAAGTGATGACCACAATGACCAAGCCCACAACAAGAATGGACAATTCGTGCCACGCCACCGCATTGAAGGACGCCATGAATCGAGGCCAGCCGGAAGTGCTTTTCAAGATGGCCGTTTTTTGCGGGCCTGTGATCCAACCTGTGAGAAAACTCAGCTCGTTCCAACCCCAGGCCAACAAAGCGCAAGTGAAAGCGCAGTAGGCGCCCAAGACACCTGTTTGCTCAGCGGTGTGAGCCAAACCTCCCAAGGCACCAAGACAAAGCGCAGAAGAAATAAACAAACTCAGGGTGATGGCCGTGCGCGACATGCGATTTAAAAGAATCACGATACCGGTGCTGAACCACCAGATAAAAATCGCAAATCCTAACGCAAGAAAGGTGTCGGTCATCCTTGGCTTTCAGTGTCTGTTGGCTCGCAATTTACCAAGCAGGCACCATGCGCACATCTGCTGGCAATGCATGGTGCTTGACAGGCAGGAAGTACAAGCGAAGGAAAGTGAGGCCGCCCGAAATGGCCCAACGTGCACGCTTCAAATTGCCCACCAAGCCGCCTTGTGCTTTGGCCGCATTCATTTGAGTTTGCACATGGAACAAGTGCGACAAACCTTCCCTGAAGGCTGGGTTGTCAATGTCCAAGCTGACGGGGAAAACTTGCTTGGTAATTTCGTTGGTGATGCGGAAGACTTCGTAGTCGTAGGTACCAGACTCAAGGCCCATCTCGTGGTGCAGCATGGGGCGTGTGTGGTCACGTACGTACATGGTGGCGTAAACGGCCAACAAGAAAAAGCGAATCCAGAACACATTGCCGCCGCGCAGCAAATGCGGGTTGGCACGCATGATCAATGCAAAGGATTCGCCGTGGCGAAACTCGTCGTTGCACCAACGCTCAAACCAACGGAAGATGGGATGAAAGCGCTTGTCGGGATTTTTTTCCAATTGACGGTAAATGGTGATGTACCGTGCATAGCCAATTTTTTCAGACAAGTATGTGGCGTAAAAAATGTATTTAGGTTTGAAATAAGTGTAGGCCTTGGTGCGTTTCAAGTTGCCCAAGTCGATGCCCAAACCAAAATCCTTCAAAGACTGATTGATGAAACTGGCGTGACGTGATTCATCGCGTGCCATATAGCGCATCAATTGCTTGATATCGGGGTTTTCAACGTTTTTGAAAATTTCGTTGTAAAGAATGCAACCCGAAAACTCCGAGGTCAGTGAGGAGATCAAAAAATCTAAAAATTCCTGGCGCATTTCAGGGCTGACTTGGGAGAATCTCTCGGCCACTTCACGTGTAAATTCTTCGTCGCGCTGAAAGTGATCGTGGTTGTTGTCACCCTCATATTCCGCCATCATTTTGTCCCACTCTGCTCGCATGGGAGAGACATCGAGACGGTCCATGGCTGCAAAGTCGGTGGTGTAAAAGCGGGGGCTGAGCATGGTGCTTTCAACCGCTTTTTGCGAAGCTTGTTCGGCAGTGTCAATGGTTGTATTTGCTTGCATGAAAGAAAAGCTCCAGCTTTGTAAAGGGTTGGTTAAGTCAATCCTGAATCATTCAGGTTGCATGGCTAAAAATCGAGCAAATTCCGCCGTATTGGTTGGACCAAACGACTCTAAGTCGACGCGCTGTCCTGTGCTTGGGTCCATCAAAGTGACCCTGCCATCCACACGGGCAATTAAATCAAAGGGCTGGGCAGAACCAATGCCCCTGGCGAAGCGTTCGCGCGCTAAAGCGCGCAGCGCACCGCGCACAAAACCTTGTTCGCCATACAACACCGTCAGGGTTTGTCCTGAGACGCCATCGGCAACGCGAACGCCACCATCTTTTTGATCTTCGAACACCAACGAACGTTGCAACGAGGCGGCAGCTGCGCGCTGATCGGGGCCGTTGCCAGTGATGCGAATCAAGCCGACCGAAATCAGTGAGAAGGCAATGATGCCAGCGGCGAAATACAGAATCCAGCGCGGAAAACTGTCGGGTGCCAGTGGCACGTGGACTCGAGATGTCTGGGCGAGTTGGGCTTGGGTCATGTGGCACTCACTTGC
>JBIKOZ010000228.1:0-3590 GCA_044357745.1 Limnohabitans sp.
GGTTCCACAGGTCTTGCGGGGCTTGTGAGGGGATGTACAAAAGTTGTGTGTACTCGGTGCTGCCTTCTACGCGGTTGTGCGTCCATGTGAGGGGCTCGGCAAAGTCTTTGCTAATTTGTTTGTAGAAATCTTTGTACTGCTCTTCGGTCACATCTTTCTTGGGACGTGTCCAGAGTGCGGTGGCTTTGTTGATGGCTTCCCAT
The DNA here is from genome assembly GCA_044357745.1 of Limnohabitans sp. Lineage (GTDB taxonomy): Bacteria > Pseudomonadota > Gammaproteobacteria > Burkholderiales > Burkholderiaceae_C > Limnohabitans_A. Next base: position 204 of record JBIKOZ010000228.1, read on the forward strand.
TCGCCAGTTTTGACCATGCTGCCAGGTTGGCGGCCTTCGCTTTCGTCTTTGCCAATCAGTTCCCCATCTTTCCACTCTTCTTTTTCCATCAAGATGGGCAGGCTGATGTGGTCTGAATATTTGCCAACGATTTCTTTTAATTTCCAAGTGTTGGCGTACTGCATCGCGTCTTCGCGCAAATGCAAAATGATGCTGGAGCCGCGGTGTGCCAACTCGATGTTTTCCACTTCAAAATCGCCCGTGCCACCACTGATCCAGCGCACGCCCTCGGAGGCAGTCGCACCGGCACGGCGCGTTTCGACCGTGATTTTGTCGGCCACAATGAAACCAGAGTAAAAGCCCACGCCAAACTGACCAATGAGCTGTGCATCGGCCTTTTGATCGCCCGACAGCTTGCTCACAAAGTCTTTGGTGCCACTCTTGGCAATGGTGCCCAAGTTGTCAATGGCTTCTTGGGCCGTCATGCCAATGCCGTTGTCGGTGATGGTCAGGGTTTTGGCCTCGGTGTCAAAGGACAAACGCACTTCCAAGTTGGGTTGGCTCTCATACAACGCATCGTTGTTCAAGGCCTCGAAGCGCAGTTTGTCGCAGGCGTCTGATGCGTTGGACACCAATTCGCGCACAAAAATTTCGGGGTTGGAATAAAGGGAGTGGGTGACCAAATGAAGCAGTTGGGCCACTTCGGCTTGGAAAGCATGGGTCTTTTTAGTCATCTTCTGAAGAGCGGTTAATAGGGTTTAAAAAGGTTCTGCCGCAGACACGGCAAGGGCTAAAACAGCCGCAACTTAAGAGTTGGGGATGGGTTTGAAAATTTCAAGGGGTTTTGAACGCGGAAGAAGCGTTAAAACGACTCTTTGGGTCCCAAATAGCGCCATTGCCCCACGGGCAAAGCACCCAAGCTGATGCGGCCCATGCGAATTCGCTTGAGGCCCACCACCTTCAGGCCCACTTGCTCGCACATGCGCCGAATTTGACGTTTCTTGCCTTCTTTAAGCACAAAGCGAAGTTGCTCAGGGTTTTGCCATTCCACTTGCGCAGGCTTCAATGGCTTGCCATCCAAACTCAAGCCGTGCCTCAGCCTTTGTATTTGCGCCGCGGGAAAATGCGCTTGCACGTTGGCCGCAATATCGCCTTGCGGCCCGGCGCAGGTGACACGCACCAAATATTCTTTCTCCATGTCGGCGTCTTCGCCAATGAGCTGACGCGCCACGCGGCCATCTTGCGTCATCACCAGCAAGCCCACGGAGTCAATGTCCAAGCGGCCTGCAGGTGCAAGGCCTTTGAATTGGACGGGGCTGAATCGAAAGTGTGTGGTGTCGCCCGCCCATTGATTGCGCGCTTGAAATAACACCATGGCGGGCTCGTGGCCGTCCTCCGCCTGGCCACTCACATAGCCCATGGGTTTGTGCAGCAGCACCGTCACTTGCTGCTCTTGCTGCGCTTGCGCTTCACGCTCAACGGTGATGCGATCGGTGGAGCCCACTTGCATGCCCATTTCAGCCACCTGGCCATTGACCAAGACCCAGCCTTGTTCTATCCAAGCATCGGCTTCACGCCGCGAGCACATTCCCAGCTCTGCCATGCGCTTGTTCAGGCGCACCGTGGTAGCACCCGAGGCGCTGGGGTGTGCCGACGACACCGCATGAGCGGGGCGAGGTGCGCGAACAAAGTTCGGTGGGGTGGATTTGGGGGGCGGCTGATTCATCAAACTTTTTCTTTGCCCTGATTGTCCCTGTTTCTGCCGTCGATCAGCCGTGTTCGCAAACCCTGCAAGTCCAAAATTCGAAGTCCGCCATATTCAACTCGAATGAGGCCTTCTTCCTGCAAATGAATCAGCGCTTCGTTCACACGTTGCCTTGACAGCCCCACCAAGTAAGCCAGTTCTTGTTGGGTGATGCGAAGCAGGTCGCCCACCCCCGAAAACAGCACCGGATTGAACAGCGCTGACAAGTTGCGCGCCACTCGCAGATCGGAATTGTTCAGGCGATCAATTTCCCTGGCCGCTATGAACTGGGCCAGGCGCTCATTCAACTGGTTCATGATGAAGCGGTTAAAGCCCAGCGAGTTGTCAATCAGCCAGTGAAAGGTGTCTAGCGGCAAACCCGCCACCACACTGGCGCGCAAGGCTTGGATGTTGTAGCGATAAGCTTCGCACTTCAAAGCCGTCCCTTCACCAAACCAACCGCCGGGCGGTATGCCGGTAAATGTCATGGTTTGGCCATCCTCGTTGTCAGTGCTCATCTTGAGCAGGCCCGAGACGGTGCCAAACCAGAAAGTGACCGGGCGTCCGACGCGGCACACAAAATCGCCTTTTTCTGCATCGCCCACCCGCAGCGCATTGACAGCGCGATCGCGCTCCTTGGCTTGCAACAAAGAAAGCCACGGAATATTGACCAATTCCTCCTCGGTCGGCGGCCGTCTTCTTTGATACAGGTCAGATTTCATGTCAAGATTCTGTAAGGCGTTGAAAATACTAGGGAAAATCCCAATGGGGGAAGCCTTAGATTGTCGTCGAAATGACAACTTGGCGTCAAACTAGAGTCTAGCATTCAGTCCAAGTTTTTAACAAGCCTCTCTTTTTTCAGATGAGGCGGCGAACAATTTAGGACCCGTATGCAGACGACCTTTCCAAAATTGCTTTTGAAGCATGCCGCAGATCGCCCCAATGCGCCCGCCATGCGTGAAAAAGAATATGGCATTTGGCAAACCATCAGTTGGCAAGACATGGCCACCATGGTGGCGCACATGGCTTGCGGCCTGCACCAGGCTGGCTTAAAGCGCGGTGAGCACATGGTTGTGGTGGGCTCTAACCGTCCTCGCCTTTACGCCACCATGTTGGCTGCGCAATCGCTGGGCGCCATACCCATTCCTTTGTACCAAGACGCCGCGGCGTCTGAGTGTGTCTTTCCCATGAACAATGCCGATGTGCGTTTGTGCGTGGTGGAAGATCAAGAACAAGTGGACAAAATGTTGGAGGTGCGCGAAACCTACGCTGCACTCGAGCGCATTTATTACGACGACCCCAGAGGCCTGCGCAAATACGATGAACCCGGACTGGGCTCGATGGATGAGTTGTTGGCAGCGGGCGAAGCGTTTGCCAAGCAGCACCCCCCCTTTTACAAAGAACAAGTTGAAGTGGGCACCAAAGAAGACGTGGCCGCCATGTTCTTCACTTCTGGCACCACGGGCAATCCCAAAGGTGTGGTGCACACCCACGGTACCTTGATCGACCGCGCACAAGCTGGCGCCGAATTTGATCACCTCACGTCCAACGAAGATGTGTTGGCTTATTTGCCACCCGCCTGGATTGGTCAAAATATTTTCAGCTACGCACAGTGGTTGGTAGCCGGCTACGTGGTCAATTGCCCTGAGTCTGCGGCCACGGTC
>JBIKOZ010000229.1:0-3582 GCA_044357745.1 Limnohabitans sp.
GATTGGTTTTCCTTGGACGCCGGCCATGGCCGAGCGTTCTGTAAGGTCTGCGGGGGCCTCCGTCGCCGCTGCCCGAATGGCAGCTCAAGAGGGGATTGCGGGAAATTTGGCAGGCGGAACACACCATGCAAGCGCCAACCAAGGCGGCGGCTTCTGTGTTTTCAACGATATCGCTGTGGCGGCTAGAGTGCGCCAGATGGAGCATTTCAGATTGACCAAACGATCGCTTCAGGTGCTGGTGGTCGATTTAGACGTTCACCAAGGCAATGGAACAGCCAGTATTTTTGCCAATGACCCCAGTGTTTTTACCCTGTCTGTGCATGGCGAAAAGAACTTCCCCTTTAGAAAGGTCGACAGCGATTTGGATGTGGGATTGCCAGATGGCTGCACGGATGAGCCCTATTTAGAAGCCTTGGAGGCTGCGCTTGAGACCGTTTTAAGCCGCATTCAGCCTGAATTTTTGATTTATTTGGCGGGAGCCGACGCCCATGAGGGCGACCGGCTGGGACGTCTCAAACTCACGGCTGCGGGCATGCAAGCCCGCGATCAAAGGGTCTTCGATTGGGCCAAGGCGCATCATTTGCCCATGTTCATTTGCATGGGCGGCGGTTATGGTCGGGATTTGGAAACGACCGTGGCGGTTCAAATGAATACTTGGCGCTTGGCGCATTCGCACTGGCTTCACTGGCAAAATCGAGGCTTATGACAACAGCAGACTCTCCGTCCAAACCGGCAAGCGCCAAGCCAGAGGCTTTGCCCCGCAGCGCCTACCGTGCCTTTCGCCTCATCACCACGCGTTGGATGGACAACGATGTGTATGGTCATGTGAACAACGTCGTTTACTACAGCTGGTTTGACACGGCGGTTAATGCGCACCTGATCGAACAAGGTGTGCTGGACATTCACAAGGGTGAGACCATTGGTTTGGTGGTCGAAACACACTGTAATTATTTTGCGCCTTTGGCTTTTCCGCAAACCATTGAAGCAGGCATTCGCGTGGCGCACCGCGGCAGTTCAAGCGTTCGTTACGAGGTGGGTTTGTTTTCACAGGGCGCGGCATTCACCGCCGCCCGCGGTCACTTCGTGCATGTTTACGTGAACAAGGAAACGCGACGCCCTCAGCCCTTGCACCCCAAATTTATTCAAGTACTGGAGACCCTCGCATGAAAGAACTCACCGCATCCCAAGTTAGCACCCAAGTGACCGACGGCGACAGTGTCGATACCGCTATCTTGAGCCGTTTTTCGGCACGTGCCTATTTGCCCAAGCCTGTCGAAAAATCAGTGCTCGAAGAATTGATTCAGGTGGCCGCTCGTGCACCCAGTGGCACCAACACCCAGCCTTGGAATGTGTACGTGGTGCAAGGCGCAGCCAAAGACAAATTGGTGAATGAGGTTTGTGACGCTCACAATGCTTTGGCGGCCAACCCTGCCATGGCGGCAGACTTTGCTGAAGAATATGACTACTACCCGACCAAATGGGTCAGCCCCTTCATTGACCGTCGCCGTGAGTGCGGATTTGGTTTGTATGGTGTGCTGGGCATTGCCAAGGGCGAAAAAGAAAAAATGCATTTGCAGCAACAGCAAAATTTTCGTTTCTTTGGCGCCCCAGTCGGTTTGATTTTCACCATCGACAGAGTCATGGGCCGCGGCAGTTTGCTGGACTATGGCATGTTCTTGCAGAGCGTGATGTTGGCCGCCCGAGCGCGAGGACTTCACACTTGTCCTCAGGCTGCCTGGAATAACTTTGCCAAAATCATCACCAAACACATTGGCGCCGGTGACAACGAGATGATGGTTTGCGGTATGTCATTGGGCTATGCCGATGAAGCTGCGTTGGTCAACACCTTCAAAACCACGCGTGTTGACGCCAGCACCTTCACGCATTGGATTGAATGAGTTTTTGGCTAATTCAGTGCTTGAATGGCCTCAGCCATGCCAGCACCTTGTTCATGATGGCTGCGGGCTTGACCTTGGTCTTTGGCGTCACCCGCATTGTCAATTTTGCGCATGGTAGTTTTTTTATGCTGGGTGCCTTGGTGGCCGGCACTTTGCTCACGAAGTGGCAACCTTCATGGTCTGAACATGGCTTGACCTATGTCGCCGCCATTTTGGTGGGTGCGAGTTTGGCGGCATTGCTGGGTGCATTGACTGAGTGGCTGTTGTTTCGGCCGCTTCGCAATTCGCCACCGCTGTATCCCTTGGTCGCTACCTTTGGTTTGAGCCTTGCGTTGCACGATGTCTTGCTGGCTTTCTTGGGCCCGCAAGAGGTCTTTGCGCCGCGCTTTCCTGGACTGAAAGGCGCTGTACAAATCGGCGAAGACTTTTTCCCTGCATGGCAGTTGGTGACTTTGTGCCTGGGGCCGCTGGTATGGCTTCTCTTGCACCTTTTGTTAAAACAAACCAAGTGGGGGCAGCAAGTCCGGGCTGCGACACAAGACCGCGACATGCTCGATGCGTTGGGTGTAAATCCTGCGCCCTTGATGATGGGCGTGGTGGTGCTCGGGTGTGGCTTGGCAGGCTTGGCTGGCGCGCTTCAGTTACCGCGCGAGCCCGCCAATTTGCAAATGGATTTGCAGATGGTGGTGGAAACTTTTGTGGTGGTTGTCATGGGCGGCCTGGGCAGCATCGCAGGCGCTTTCTTTGCGGCGGTGTTGATTGGCTTGGTGCATGCCTTTGGCATTCATTTTTTTCCGCAAGCCACCTTGGTGTTGATCTTTTTAACCATGGCCTTGGTGCTGGCCATTCGGCCTCAAGGTTTGATGGGCGAGTTGCCCGGTGCGGCACCTCGTGAAAGAGTGATGCCATTTCACAGTGGTGCAGGCAACCGTGTCTTTCAATGGATGGGCTGGCTGGTGTTGGCGGCTTGTGCTATCAGCCTGCTTGTGGTGAATGAGTACACCCAACGTGTTCTCGAAGATGTGCTCATCATGATGTTATTTGGTTTGAGTCTGCAATGGATGATGGCTTTGTCTGGATGGGTTAGTTTTGGTCACGCGGCTTACTTTGGATTGGGGGCTTATGCAGCGGCCTTGACGCATTTGCACTGGCAATTCAATGCGTTCACGGCATCCCTTGCTGGCGTCATCGCAGCCTTGGTGGCGGCGATGTGCATGGGTCATCTTTTAAAGCGCAGCGCGGGTGTTTATTTGGCCATGCTGTCATTGGCGTTTGCCCAAATGGTTTGGGCCAGTGCCAGCCAATGGGTGCCGTTGACAGGCGGCGATAACGGGCTGATTGGGCTGCAATTTTTGAATGAGTGGCCGCGCTGGGTTTTCCAAGCCTCCCTTGTCTTACTCTGCCTTGCATCTTTGTTTGGGTTTTCACGTTTGATTCAATCCAGTTTTGGCGCAGCCTTGCAGGCAGGACGCGATGCACCACAAAGAGCACAAGCCAGCGCTTTGGAGGTTGGCAAGTTGAATCAGCAGGTTTTCCTGATGAGTGCCAGCTTGGCCGGACTTTCTGGCAGTTTGTGGGCGATCAGCAAAGGCGCAGTCTTTCCATCGGTCGCATCGATCGCCAGTTCTGTTGATGCTTTGCTGCTTGTTTTATTGGGGGGGCTGCATCATCTTTTTGGCGCAGT
>JBIKOZ010000232.1:0-3569 GCA_044357745.1 Limnohabitans sp.
CAAACTGCGGTCTTCTGCAGCGCGCTCGGCATAGCGATTGAAACGCCAAGAAGTGCCATCCACGGTGATGCGGCGCCAAACGGATCGCTTTTCACCGGCACTCATTTCCGTCCAAAGCTGCACTTCTTCAAATGTACGGCCGCAACCCTTGCATTGAGGATCACCTTGTGAGGTAGAGCAAATGGCGATGCAAGGCGTATCGGGTGTTCTGGCATACCAAGCTTGCCACGCTTCTGCAGCAGCCAAGGGCAAGCTGAACTCGTCGGCTTCGTCTTCTTTGAAATAAATCATCAAAGCATAAACCTCGGCCAGCGCACGCAACTCACGTGGCAAAGCCACGCCATCAGGCGACGGATTTTTTTCGCGCCAGTAGTTGATGGCCGACTCAATGTCTGTGATGTGAATGCCTGCCATGGAAACGAAGGAAACTTTGAAGAAGGATTCGAATCATAACGGTTAATGCATGACCTTGCCCTTTGCAATTGCAAGCAGAAGCAGGCGTCAAAACAACGCGGCATCTTTAGGATCAAGTCTGAACAGAAATTGATTTTTAAAAGGAATGCAATATGAAAAACTTTGACTTAGACATGGCCCATGAAGTCTGTGGTGGTGGGTTTTGGAGCTTTTTGAAATTTAACTCCGAAACTTCAAGCGGCGTTCGAAGTGATGGCAATGCGCTGGGCGCGGGCTGTGGCACGGTGAAGAGCGATGCCTTTATTCCCGACATGTTGTTTGGGATTGATGTTTCGCAAGCGTGTTTTCAACACGACCAAAGCTATGCCACTTGCGGTTTTGAGAAGGGCGCCGCAGATGCCAGCTTCTCTGCCAACATCACGGCAGATTGCGGCACACAGGGCGGAGGCTACCTCACATGTAACGTGATCTCTGGCGCTTATTATTTGGGCGTGACCATTTTTGGCGACAGTGCCTACAAAAATGCGCAAGCGGAAAGCTGCTTGGTCAGCAGATAAACAATGAAGCATTTTTTGACAAAGAAAAAATGTTCAGTGTCCTTGCTGATCGGTGCTTTTATTTTTCCAATGACAGCAAGCGGCACTGTAGAATTTTTTGTAGATCAAGGCCATCATGATGCGGTGAACGGCGTGATGTTTGCCATCGTCTCGCCGCATCTTTACATCAAAAAAGCGTTCAAGCTTCGAGATGAAAACTTAAGTTCGGCGCAGCTCCTAACGATCCGAGAGGCCATGCCAGAAATTGCGGCCATGACGCACCGCGTGTTGAATGGGCAGAGCAGTGTCAATGCCTTCTTGCCAGCGGCCGATCAACCCAGAAGTGTTTACCGAATCCAATCGCTTCAAGCGCCGACACAACTCTATGTAAAGACCCTGAAAAATTGGAAGGTGAGCGACACCGCCATTCAATTTACAACAGATTACTTCTACTCAAAAGATCGGCACCCAACGGTGAACTTCAGAGACAACTATGTTTTCACTAAAACGGCATCAGGATGGAAATTTTCAAACCACGCCACCGAGTCACCTGATGGCGTCTTGTCCTGTTCAAAAACAACAGAAGGATGGATGCGTTGTGAATTGCCAGCGCAGTAACGCTCAGCGCTTATCGATCTTGACGCTCCATCATTTGATCTTTGAGAAGCCCCTGCGCAACGCGCAAGCGGGCATCCACGATGGACGCCTCTATGTGATCACCCATTTGGGCAGGCAGCTTTCTAGAGGCATCTTGCGCCGCTCTAAATCGATCGACAGCGGCCCCAAAGTCCATTCTCGCCATCTGCGCCTCTCCCTCGGCGCGCAAACTGGCCAAGGGCCGCCCCTGAGCCAAAAGGGCCGCCGCCAAAACTTGCCAGACTTGCCCATCTTGAGGGTTTTGAAGCACGGTGCGCTGTAAACCCAGCACGGCTTTTACCAACAGAGCTGAGGTGTCTGAACTCGGGGACGTGGTCTGCAACCTTGATACGGCTTGTGAAAAATAAAGTAATTCAGGACGTGGCCATGAGGGGCTTGCTTGATTGGCCATGTTCATCAAAGAATTCACGGCACCGCGCATGTCTTCTTCCTTAAATGCAAGCTCGGTCTCTAGCAATTGAACCAAGCGCAATGCGGGTGCATGACCACCCGCCGCTTTTTTCAGCATGGGCAGCATGGCTTTGGCTTGCCTGAAGTCTCTCAATTGCAGCCATGACAGATAAGCGCCATACAAAACGCCCATTCGTTTGGCGGCCGTCAATCGCTCAATGCTGGTATCGGCAGCCTCATTGGCCCACGCTCTTAAGGCATCGACACCCGGCTGTGCAAAGACCCGGGCTCTTGCTGACATCATGGCCTGTACCAATTCATCGTCTAAATTGTTGGCCTTCGGCGTTTGAAGTTGCTGCCGAGATTGCATGTCAGCCATGCGCTCTGTCGTTAAGGGGTGGCTTCTTAAATATGGAAAACCTCCGCTGTCATTCAAGCCAGCGGCCTGTTGCATTTTGCCAAACATGCTGACAAAGCCTTGCGTATCAAAGCCCGCCTCAGACATCACGCCATAACCAATGCGATCTGCTTCGCGCTCCATCTCGCGAGAAAAATTCAATTGTGATTGCACCGCGACAGCTTGCCCGCCCACAATCATGGCCTGTGCGCCTTGCGCACTTTTGCCAGCTGCCAAAATTCCCAAAATCATGGCCCCAATGAGCCAAGGGGTCATGCGGGCTGGATCGCCCATTGACCTTGCAATGTGTCTTTGTGTCACATGACTCAGCTCGTGCGCCATGACGGATGCCAACTCATCGCGCGTATTGACAACGCCAATTAATCCGAGATGAACACCCAAATAGCCACCTGGTAGGGCAAAGGCATTCACCGATCGGTCTCGACCGATCAATATTTTCCAAGCAAAGCGCTCCATCAGTTCTGGCGTTAACTCACCTCGAGCCAGCGCACTCTTCACCAGCGGCTGCCAAATATTTTGTAAATATTCGTCCAGGATGGGGTCTTCTAAATAATCGGGATCGCGGTAAAGTTCGCGCGCAATTCGATCCCCCAATTTGCGTTCGGCACTCAATGTGATGTCGGCCCCATCGCCCAGAGAGGGAAGCACGGGTGAGCTTGGCGGTAACTGAGACCAGACAGGCGTGAGCCAGAGCGATGCCGCCAGCAAAGTCAGCAGGAGTTTGGATTTTGGAGACGCTGGCTTCAAAGTATGTGCACCGAATTCTGTGGAGAATCTGAAACCCGTATCATGCGGGAACTAAGTTAAATATTTGTAAATGGTTTTTACCAGTTTTTAAGCATCAGGCCATGTCTAATTCTCTGCAAAATTCTAACGCTGCGTTGACACACTTTGACGACCATGGCCAAGCGCACATGGTCGATGTTGGTGCCAAGGCGTCAACACACCGGCTGGCAGTGGCTTCTGGCCGCATTCACATGTTGCCAGCGACCCTGGCGCTGATACAAGCCGGCACCGCCAAAAAAGGGGATGTTTTAGGTATTGCGCGCATTGCGGGCATCCAGGGCGCAAAAAAGACTTCCGACTTAATTCCTTTGTGCCATCCCTTGGCTTTGACCCGAGTTGCCCTTGAATTTGAGATTGTTCAGCACCCA
>JBIKOZ010000233.1:0-3568 GCA_044357745.1 Limnohabitans sp.
TTAGACATGTTGCGAGCAGCGTCATCGGCCAAAATGTGCACCGACATGCCCGTCAATTGCGCATCGTCAATGACCGTCAAAAAACGTTCATCGTCTGTGGCCAACAAAACATGGTCACAGGCTTTGTTCAAGGCCAACTGGCGCAAGTCTTGACCTAAACTTTTCAACAAAGACATGCCACCGTCTAGATCATGCGACAAAACTTTTCGCACAATCTGGCCGTCAACGTCCAAGCTCTCGTTCTCTTCTGCGTACCAATAAATGCGTTTGACATCGACATCGAGGCCTGCATGGTTCAGCGCATCCCCTAGAAATTGGGCCAAGCCAAATCGGTTCAAGGCATCCTGCTTAGGACCCGATTGAGTGTGTTGAGCCAACCAAACCAAAAACCTGGCATCGATCAAGGCAATGCATTGGCCACCCAGTGCATCGAAATTTTTTCGTTGCGAGTCTTTGGAAGCATGAGAGAAGTATTCGCGTTTCATCGCAGCCTTTGAGTCTTAAGATAAAAATAACAGGGCAAAACTAAAAATTTACCCCCAACATAGCGGGTCTGCGAACCCTGTCGGCATTTTAGCAATTTAGCTCGAATTAACAAGCCTTAAACTTGCATCATTTTGAAAATTTAAACCCATGTCTCACTACGATTTATATGCCATTGGCAACGCTCTCGTCGATTCTGAATTCGAAGTCAGTGACGTCCTCCTCAAAACCATGGGCGTCGACAAGCGCCATATGACGCTGATCGACACCCCTCGCAGAGCTGAGTTGCTGTCACACGTTCAAAATATCTCACCCCGCCAAACCGGCGGCGGCTCCGCTGGCAATACGGTGGTTGCCTTGGCCCAATTGGGTGGCAAGGCGTTTTACTCATGCAAAGTGGCACATGACGACTTGGGTGACTTTTATGTCAAAGATCTTCAGGCACGCGGCGTTGACACCAACCTGAACCATACCCGTGCGTCGAACGGCCAAACCGGCAGCTGCATGGTTCTGGTCACCCCCGACGCCGAAAGAAGCATGTGCACCTTCCTGGGCGTTTCAGCCGAATTGGACGATGGCGCATTGCACCCTCACGACATTGTCAAATCTAAAATTTATTACATGGAAGGCTATTTGGCAGCGTCACCCACAGGGCTCAACGCCGCCCTCCAGGGTCGACAAATTGCCAAGGACGCCGGCGTTCAACTGGCCCTCACCCTCAGTGATGTCAGCATGATTCAATTTTGCAAAGCAGGCTTAGACGCCATGCTGGGTGACGGTGTTGATTACTTGTTTTGCAACCAAGAAGAAGCCCAAGTTTGGTGTGGCACGCAAGATTTGAACGAAGTTCGAAGCCAGCTGAAAAAACTGGCCAAAATGGTTTGCATGACGCGCGGCCCTGATGGCTCTGAAGTGATCACGGCCCATCAAACATGGCATGTGCCAGCCGAAAAAGTCAAAGCCATCGACACCAATGGTGCAGGCGATATGTTTGCAGGCTCTTTCTTGTACGCCATTGCGCGCGGCTATTCACCCGAGCAAGCCGCCACACTGGGAAACCATACCGCTGCTGCGGTGGTCAGTCAACACGGCAATCGTTTGACCTTGGGCCAATTGAGCACCATCAAAGCTTACGCGTTGCCCCCACTCAAGTGATCAGAAGGTTTCTGCTTTCGACAGGGGTGAGGCGGCCGCATCTTTTGCAGCCAATTTAGGCTCTTGAAACCCACTGGGCAAAGGCCAATCAATGCCCAGTGCGGGGTCGCTCCACAACAGGCTGCGTTCAAATTCTGGATACCAGTAATCGGTTGTTTTGTACAAAAACTCCGCCGACTCGCTGAGCACCATGAACCCGTGCGCAAAGCCAGGCGGTATCCACAATTGAGTGGCATTTTCCGCACTTAATTTGCAGCCGGCCCATTGACCAAACCTTGGGGAATTTTTGCGCAGATCGACGGCCACATCAAACACTTCGCCATGTGTCACGCGCACCAATTTTCCTTGCGCATGTTGAATTTGATAGTGCAAGCCTCTTAGGACGCCCTGCGATGACATGCTGTGATTGTCTTGAACAAATTCAACCTCAAGTCCTGTGACCTTGGCAAAGTCGCGGGCATTGAAGCTCTCATAAAAAAAACCTCTGGCGTCGCCAAAAACTTGGGGCTGAAGGATCAATACTTCTGGAAGATGGGTGGGGGTAACGGTATAAGGCATTAAGCTGATTTCAGGATATTCAACAGGTATTGGCCATAGCCGTTTTTGGCCAAAGGCGCTGCCAATTTTTGCAACTGCTTGGCATCAATCCATTTTTGAGCGAATGCAATTTCTTCGGGACACGCCACCATCAAACCTTGACGTTTTTGTAAAGTTGAAATGAAAGCAGCCGCCTCATGCAAACTGTCGTGGGTCCCGGTGTCTAGCCACGCATAACCTCGCCCCATGATCTCTACATGCAGTTGTTTTTTCTCAAGGTAAATGCGATTCACGTCTGTAATTTCCAACTCGCCACGGGCAGAGGGTTTAATTTGTGCCGCGATGTCACAAACTTGGCGATCATAGAAATACAAACCTGTCACGGCATAGTTGCTTTTGGGGTGCTGCGGCTTTTCTTCAATACTCAGGGCCTGCTGCTGATCATCAAAAGCCACCACGCCATAACGCTCGGGGTCTTGCACATGATAAGCAAACACACTGGCGCCCTCTGTTTGCGCATTGGCCGTATGCATCAACTTGACCAAGTCATGTCCATAAAAAATGTTGTCACCCAAAATAAGGGCGCTGGGGTGGTTGCTCACAAACTCTTTGCCAATGATGAAGGCTTGCGCCAAACCATCTGGGCTGGGTTGCACCGCATATTGAATGTTCATGCCCCATTGGCTGCCGTCGCCCATTAAGTCGGTAAATCGGGGGGTGTCTTGGGGGGTGCTGATCAAAAGCACGTCCCTGATGCCGGCCAGCATCAAGGTGGTTAAGGGGTAGTAAACCATGGGCTTGTCGTACACCGGCATCAATTGCTTGGAGACTGCTTGCGTCACGGGATACAAGCGAGTGCCAGAGCCTCCCGCCAAAATAATGCCTTTGCGTGTGTTCATGGTTAGATTTTGCCATGCGCTGATGGCAGATCAAGGCATATGCACTTATGCTTAACCCCTATGCCTTTTAAAGACCTGGGCCTGTCGCCCGAGCTGCTGACCGCACTCAAACCTAAAACTTACCCTGCCCCCACACCGGTTCAAAGCGAGTTCATACCTGCGGCAATCGCAGGACGGGACATATGGGTCACGGCGCCCACGGGTTCAGGCAAAACTTTGGCTTATGCGCTGCCCTTGATGGATCGGCTTTTGAGCAGTCAAAACCAGGACCTGGATACAGCGCGTACTTTGCGGCCCTTGCCCAGCAGAAATCCCAGAATTGTGCAGTCCTTGGTTTTGGTGCCCACCCGTGAGTTGGCCATCCAAGTCAGTCAAACGTTCATGAGCATCGCCACCCAATGGGGCACACGCTGCAAAATTACAGTGGTTTTTGGGGGCGTTTCTATCAACCCGCAAATGATGGGATTGCGGGGCGGTACAGACATTTTGATTGC
>JBIKOZ010000234.1:0-3567 GCA_044357745.1 Limnohabitans sp.
ACGTTCTTTGTTAGAAATCATCGCCATAAAACCTCTGCTTTTTTTCACACTTCTCCATCATAATCTTCTCATGTTACAAATTCATCAGGCACCCCCGAGATCATGGTGGCCAGCGCTCAGCGCTATGGGCGTGGCGGCTGCGGCGGCCTATGCGGTGGTGTCTTGGACCTTGCAAATTCAGAGCCTCAATGCACCCGCATCGGCCGTGCCCGTTGTGGCGCATGCCAAAGCCGGTTATTTGTCGGCAGAGGCAGACCTCAATTTCAACAGCCACGTGGCCTCGGCCTTGGGCGCTGCCAAACCTGCAGCCTCTGGCAGCGCCAAGGGCAATTCAGACCCAGCAGCGCACCAATGGAGCTTGCTGGGTGTGGTGGCAGGTGCCTCGGGCAAAGGGTCTGCCTTGCTGGGTGTCGATGGCCAAGCGCCCAAAGCCTACTTGCCCGGCCAAACTGTGGCACCCGGCTGGGTGCTGCATTCGGTGGGGCATCGGCTGGCGCGTTTGGCACCCAGCCTGCAAGACACGCCCAGCGTTATTTTGGAACTGCCCAAGTAAAACTGCCCAAGTAATTTACTGTTGCAAGAACATCCGGTAGACCGGATTGTGGGTTTCTTCAATGTGGGGGTAGCCTAAAGTCTTTAAAAACTTGTCAAAGGCTTTGTTGTCTTGGTCGGGCACTTGCAAACCCACCAAAATGCGGCCGTAGTCGGCACCTTGGTTGCGATAGTGAAACAAGCTGATGTTCCAACCCGGCCGCATCAAATTTAAGAACTTCAGCAATGCGCCCGGACGTTCTGGAAACACGAAGCGCATCAGACGTTCGTTTTGTGCCAAGCTGGAGTGGCCGCCCACCATGTGGCGGATGTGCTCTTTGGCCAACTCGTCGTGCGTCAAATCGATGTTCACAAAGCCATGCTTTTTGAAGTTGTTCGATATCTTTGTGCTCTCCCCTGCACCCTGCGTGGTGAGGCCCACAAACACATGGGCTTTCTGGGCGTCGCTGATGCGGTAATTGAATTCGGTCACGTTGCGCGGGCCGCCTGGCAAGTTGCCAATGAGTTCGCAAAAGCGTTTGAAACTACCGCGCTCTTCTGGCATGGTGACTGCAAAAATGGCTTCGCGTTCTTCGCCCACTTCGGCACGCTCGGCCACAAACCGCAGGCGGTCAAAATTCATGTTGGCGCCGCACAAAATGGCCGCGTAGGTTTCGCCTTTGGTTTTATGTTTCGCCACATATTGCTTGATGGCGGCCACAGCCAATGCACCCGCTGGCTCGACGATGGAGCGCGTGTCTACAAACACATCTTTGATGGCTGCGCACACCGCGTCAGTGTCAACGGTCATGTAATCGTCGACCAAGCCGCGCGCGATGCGAAAAGTTTCTTCGCCCACCAATTTCACCGCGGTGCCATCTGAGAACAAACCCACATCATCGAGGGTGATGCGCTTGTGGGCGTTGACCGATTGAATCATGGCATCGGAGTCGTTCATCTGCACGCCAATGACTTTGACGTCGGGCCGCACGGCTTTGATGTAATTGGCCACGCCTGCAATCAAACCGCCGCCCCCAATGGCCACAAACACTGCATCCAAACGCCCTTGATGCTGGCGCAACATTTCCATGGCGATGGTGCCTTGACCTGCGATCACTTCAGGGTCGTCAAAGGGATGCACGAAGGTCATGCCCATTTTTTTCTCGAGCATGATGGCGTGTTTGTGGGCGTCAGAGTAGCTGTCACCGATCAGCACCACTTCTCCCCCTAAAGCTTCAACCGCATCGACTTTCAGTTGGGGGGTGGTAGTGGGCATGACGATGACGGCACGGCAACCTAATTTGCTGGCGCCTAAAGCCACACCTTGCGCGTGATTGCCTGCAGAGGCACAGATCACCCCTTTTTTGAGCTGCGCAGGCGTGAGGTGCGCCATCTTGTTGTAGGCGCCGCGCAGCTTGAAGCTGTGCACGGCTTGCTGGTCTTCCCGTTTGAGCAAGACCGTGTTGTGCAGGCGTTGGCTTAAATTCTTGGCAATTGCCAAGTCCGATTCCGTGGCCACGTCGTAAACGCGGGCGTTCAGGATTTTTTTCAAATAGTCTGAAGGTTTGAGATTTTTCGCATTCATACCCGAATGATACGGGCGAAAAAAATGCCCCGAGCCTTGCGGCGCGGGGCGAATCCACCTTTTCAGAGGGTGGAGGAGACAAAGGGTTCGTGCTCTGAAACAAATAAAAGCACGACTGTTCTAAATTCTACCTAAAAATTGCTGCGGTGCAATACCTTTGCAAAAGCTTTACGATCTGTTCATGCAAATCCTCATCATTTGAAGAAAGAATCCCCAAAAATGGAATGCACAGTCAGTTGGACCGGCGCCACAGGCGCTCGCTCAGGCATGGGCTTTGTGGCCGAAACCGGCAGCGGCCATGTGTTGATGATGGATGGCGCGCCCGACGCTGCCAAGCCAGAAAACGGCGGTCAAAACTTAGCGCCTCGCCCCATGGAAACCGTGTTGGCCGGCACGGGCGGCTGCACAGCCTATGACGTGGTCTTGATTTTGAAGCGGGGCCGACACGATGTGCGCGGCTGTTCGGTCAAGCTCACCTCCGAGCGGGCCGATACCGACCCCAAAGTGTTCACCCAAATTCACATGCACTTCACGGTGTCGGGCAAAGGCATTCCGGCCTCAGCCGTTGAGCGTGCCGTGGCCATGAGCCATGACAAGTATTGCTCGGCCAGCATCATGTTGGCCAAAACGGCTCAAATTAGCACCAGCTTTGAGGTGATTGAGGCCTAAACAGCCTCGGTGCCGCTCAGCGCATCAAGAGCGAAGTTAGAGCGCGCTTAAATGCGGTGCGCCACGGTGGTCATTAGCTTGGCGGCTGCGCCCATCAAGCGTTTGACGGGCTCGGGCAAGTCCACAGCCCCCGCGCGCTGCGCCATGCGGGCGTGCGCCGCCTCATCGGTCTTCATTTGCGCCACGATGGCTCGGGACGCCAAGTCGTTGGTGGGCAGTTGAGACATGTGCCCCGCCAAATGTGCCTCGACCTGGTTCTCGGTGGCCACCACAAAGCCCAAGCTCAGCTTGTCGCCGCCCAACTTGCCAGCGCCGTAGCCAATGGCAAATGCGCCCGCGTACCAGAGGGGGTTTAAAAGGGAGGGGCGGCTGTTAAGTTGTTCAAGGCGCTCGTGGGTCCAGGCCAAGTGATCGGTCTCTTCGCGGCAGGCTTCGTCTAGCTTGGCTCGCAAAGCAGGGTCTTTGGAGGCCAAGGACTGCCCTGTGTACAAAGCTTGGGCGCACACCTCGCCAACATGGTTGACCCGCATGAGTGCCGCGGAAAGGGACTTTTCGGCTTCGGTGAGCTCGGCGGCCGCAGGGGCTGCCAAGGCGCCATCGGCCTGCAATGTGAGGGCCCGAGGTGCTTGCGGCGTGGGCCTGGCCGCCCTGGGGGTGGCAAAGAGGGTGCGCAAAGCGCTGTCGGCGGCAAGGATCAAAGCATCGGCATTCATGGGGATAAGTTTAGCCCTGTTGTTGTGTGAGCACAACGAATAACCCATTGAAAGTAGGATTTTCTTTGC
>JBIKOZ010000235.1:0-3551 GCA_044357745.1 Limnohabitans sp.
AAAATATTCTGACGGAAGGCCGCAATGAGGAGGGTGCAAAGCGCAATCAAAGCGGTGTCTTGACGCCTTTGCTGCATGCCGTTTGGAAACCTTTGCCAGACAGTCGTGATCAAGTTCGCATGAGTTTGACCCGAAGCTATAAAACACCGACGCTGTTTAACTTGGTGGCCACGACGGCTTTGTCCAGGGAGGCTAACAGCCCCACGCGACCCGATCGAGTCAGCAACCCCGGCTTAAAGCCAGAGCTGGCAACGGGTGTTGATATTGCGGTGGAGCGTTATTTGTCTCAAGGGGGTGTGCTCAGTGCCAATGTCTTCAGGCGCAACATCAGTGATTTGATTCGCTATGTCACCACCGAACGTGTTGACACAGCTTGGGCGCCAGGGCAAAGAAGATTTGTGTCCAGCCCTCAAAATGTAGGGGACGCGGTGACGCAAGGTTTGGAGTTGGAGGCTAAATTTCGGTTGAATCAAATTTGGCCCACGGCGTTGCCCATGGATGTCCGCAGCAATTTAAGCTTCTTTCATTCCCGTGTACTCGATGTGATGGGGCCCAACAACCGCCTTGACCAACAACCCAGCATGACGGCCAATCTGGGTGCAGACTATCGAATTCGTGCCATTCCCTTGACGATTGGGGGCAACGCGAACATCAACCCAGACTACACCACGCGCCGAACTGAGCAACAATGGACCTATCAGGGGGCTAAACGCGTTGTGGATGTTTATGGTGTGTGGAAATTCAATCCGTCCACTGCGCTTCGTTTAACGGTGAGCAATTGGGTGCCGCGTGACTACCTCACCGGGACCACTTACATTGGCAACGGTTTCTCAGAAACAGCCAATACCAACACGCGCAATTGGAAAAATGTTCAACTGCGTTTGGAAATGAAAATCTAATCAAGGAAATTTATGGTTGCGAAAAACTCTGCTTGGTATGACAGCATGTACAACAACCGTGCATTGGTGCCAGATTTTGAAACGCATTTTTCGCGTTGGATTGAAGGCTCACAATCTGCGCGTGCCTCTTTTAAATGTCAATTGGACATCGTCTATGGCGATGGCCCGAATGAAACGCTGGATATTTTCCCCGCCAAAAAACCCAATGCACCGGTGGTCTTCTTTATTCATGGCGGCTATTGGCGCAGTCTTGATAAATCAGACCACTCCTTTGTGGCCCCCGCCTTGCACGACATGGATGTCTGTGTGGTGGTGGTCAACTATGCCTTGTGTCCTGGGACTAAGGAATTACCCATCACCATTCCAGACATTGCGGTCCAAATGACCAAGGCCTTGGCATGGACATGGCGTAACATTGCTCAATATGGCGGCAATCCCAAAAATGTCATGGTGGGGGGACATTCAGCAGGGGGACATTTGGCGGCCATGCTGTTGGCGTGTGATTGGAAGGCTGTCGACAAAAGCATGCCCCAGCATTGGATTCAAAAAGCCTTGTCGATTTCAGGTCTGTACGACCTCACACCCTTGCGTCAGACACCCTTCTTACAAGAGTCACTCAATCTGACGGCCGCGCACGCGCGAATGGCCAGTCCCGCATTGTGGCCTCGGCCGAAGCAAGGCATTTTGTACACGGTGGCAGGGGGCGACGAGAGCCCGGAATTTTTAAGGCATAACCGTTTGATCCAACATGCATGGGGGCCCAAGACGGTTCCAGTTTGTGAGGCCTTGACTGGGCTGAATCATTTCAGCATCGTGACCGATCTCACCAAACGAGGCACCCGTTTGAATACTTTGATGAAGCAATTGATTCAGGCCTGAATTTTTAAGATATCGCCGCCTGATTGAATCAGAGCTTATTCAGGTTCGATCTTGGCGTCTTTGACCACTTTGCCCCAACGTGGCGCTTCTGATTTGATCAATGCGGCAAATTGTTCAGGGGTGCCACCGCCCATTTCATTGCCTTGGCTCAGAATCTTATCTTTCACTTCGGGGTCTTGAAGCGCCCTGTTCAAGGCAGCATTGAGCTGTTTCACCAAGTCCGCCGGAATGCCTTTGGGTGCGACAAGACCTTGCCAGTTTAGAACTTCAACGGATGGAAAACCTTGTTCTGCCATGGTGGGCAGATCGGGCAGCAGAGGTGAGCGTGTCTTGCTGGTGATGGCCAACGCGCGCAGGCGACCGCCTTTGATGGCCGGCATGGCGGAATACATTTGTTCAAACATCATTTGGACTTGGCCACCCATTAGATCAGTGGCGCCGGCCGCACCGCTTTTGTAGGGGGCATGAATCAAATCGATGTCTGCGGCATTTTCAAGCAAGGCGCCACTGAGGTGATGTGAGCCGCCAATGCCGCCCGATGCATAGCTGAGCTTGCCTGGATTGGCTTTAGCGGCCGCAACGATGTCCTTGATGGATTTGTAGGGTGAATCATTGCGAACCATCAAAATGAGAGGGCCTTTTTCAATCAGGCCAATCGGCACGATGTCATTGGCAGCATCGAAGTTCAATTTCTTGAACAGGGCATGGTTAACGGCGAGGGGCGCAAAGTTACCCATGCCAATGGTGTAGCCATCAGGCTTGCCACGCGCAATGGCCTCGGTACCAATGTTGCCGCCGGCACCGGCTTTGTTTTCAATGATGATGGGTTGACCCAAGATGGCGCTCATGGCCTTGGCCACTTGGCGCGATCGAGAATCTGCGTTGCCGCCTGCAGCGTAAGGACAAATCCAAGTGATGGGTTTACTGGGATATTTGTCCTGAGCCTGAACCAGGCTGGGCAGCAGCGCGGCGCTGACAGCTGACTGAATGAGTTGGCGACGTTTCATGTTGAATGCTTGAGTGAAAACATGGAAGGACTCATTGTGCCAGTGTCGTGCGCTTTACATCAAGAGATGTTCGCCGGCGTTGTCGCCGCCCAAGATCACATAGTTGACTTTGCGAATGTCCATGAGCTTGGTGCCACCCGAGTAGCTGATGGAGCTTTGGGTGTCTTGTTCCATCTCAATCAGGGTGTTAGCGAGCTTGCCCTTGATGGGCTCCAAAATGCGCTTGCCTTCAACGTGCTTGTACTCGCCTTTGTTGAAGTCAGAGGCTGAGCCGTAGTACTCTTTGTAGAGCTTGCCGTCTACTTCCACAGTAGCGCCCGGCGATTCTTCGTGACCGGCCAACATCGAGCCAATCATGATCATGGTGGCGCCAAAGCGAATGCTCTTGGCAATGTCGCCATGCTCCCGAATGCCGCCGTCGGCAATGATGGGCTTGGTGGCCACACGGGCACACCATTTGAGGGCAGACAATTGCCAGCCGCCGGTGCCAAAGCCTGTTTTGAGCTTGGTGATGCAAACCTTGCCAGGGCCAATGCCCACTTTGGTGGCATCGGCGCCCCAGGTTTCCAAGTCAATGATGGCTTCGGGGGTCCCCACGTTGCCAGCGATGACGAAAGATTTAGGCAGCTTTTCTTTCAGAGTGTGAATCATTTTTTGAACACTGTCGGCATGGCCATGGGCAATGTCGATGGTGATGTATTCGGGCGTCAGGCCTTCCGTCACCAATTGGTTCACCGTGTCGTAATCGGGGCCTTTGACGCCCAGA
>JBIKOZ010000236.1:0-3548 GCA_044357745.1 Limnohabitans sp.
ATGGCAATGTTGACTGGGTGGGGGATCATGAATTTCCAATCAGTAAAGAAGTTAAATTCAGTCAGCAGAAATTTGTTTGGTGCGAATGACGGCGCCCCAACGCGGATAGTCCTTGGCCACGATGGCTGTCAACTCAGGCGGCGTGGAAGCAACAGCATCTAAGCCTGCCTTGCCCAAAATCTCTTTCACGTCGGCCTGGCGCAAGATGGCGGCCATTTCGGTGTTCAAACGCGTGACCACAGCAGAGGGCGTTTTGCTGGGCACAAAAAACGCATACCAAAGGTCCACATCAATTCGCTTCACGCCCATCTCTTCAAAGGTGGGTACATCAGGCGCCACGGGATGACGCTTGGGGCTGCCCACTGCCAGTGCATTGAGACGGCCATTTTTGACAAAGCCCTGCGCAATGTGAACTGGCAAAAAGCCGACATTCAATTCACCACCCAATAAATCCTGTGTGTAGCCCGCAGAACCGCGGTAGGGCACGTGCAACATGAACGTGCTGGTTTCAAGCTTGAACAATTCCATGGCCATGTGATGCGGTGTTCCCACACCGGGTGAGCCGAAACTCACTGAGCCTGGCTTGGCCCTGACTTGGCTGACCAAATCGGCCACTGTCTTGATGCCTGTTTTGGGATGGGCTACCAGCATCAAAGAACCATAAGCGGCCATGGAGACCGATGAAAAATCTTTCACGGGATCAAAACTCACACTCTTGTACATTTGCGAGGCCATGAGCATGGTGTTGGCGCCCATCAAAATGGTGTAGCCATCGGCCGTCGATTTGGCCACTGCATCGGCGCCAATGTTGCCACTCGCGCCCGGTTGATTTTGAACCACCACGCTTTGGCCTAAACGTTCTGCAAGACGCGGGGCAACGACACGTGCAATGGTGTCCATGCCTGTGCCAGGGGTGAAAGGCACCACAATTTTGATGTTTTGTGAGGGGTATGCGCTTTGCGCCAAAGCGACAGTGCTCAAGCCGCCCAACATGAGGCCGGCCAAGGCCAACAAACTGCGTCGATTAATTGATTTCATGGAGGACGCCTTTGATTTTTTGTTAAACAGGATTATTTTTTTGCAGGTGGAATTTTAAAGAGGCGTTCTGCATTGCCTTCAAAAAACGCTTGGCGAACTTGCGGTGCCATGTCTAAGTTTTCTAAGATGCCTACTTCGTCAGGTGAATATTGGTAGGGGTAGTCCATGGCGTAAAGCACGCGATCAGGTCCCATGAAGTCTTGGGTAAATTTGATGGCAGCACCCCATGCAACACCACTGTTGGTGATGTGGAAATTTTCGCGCAAATAATCGCTGGGCTTGCGCTTGATGGGTTGAACGCTGGGGTAGCGTTTGGATTTGACGGTGGCGGCGTGCATGTAGTCGAGTCGGTAGGCCCAAAATGGCAAGGCCTCGCCCATGTGTCCCAAGATGACTTGCAGCTTGGGAAACTTGTCGAACACGCCGGATGTGATTAAGCGCATGGCGTGCAAACCTGTTTCCACGCCAAATCCGTAAATGGCGCCGTCCAAGCCTGCTTCAATGAAATGTTGAATCATGCTGGCAGGCATGGCATTGGGGTGCAAATAGATGGGGGTGTCCATGGCCTCGGCCGCCTCAAAAATGGGCCAAAACTTGGTGTCAGACAGGTATTCACCGTGGGTGTGAGAGTTGATCACCACCGAGTTCATGCCCAACTGGTTCACGCCGCGTTGAATTTCTTTGGCGGCGGCCGCAGGGTCTTGCGGCGCTACGGAAATCATGCCCACCAAGCGGTCGGGATGACGGCGCATGGCAGCCGCCAAGATGTCGTTGGCAACGGGGGCAAAAGCCACGGCCGTCTCTTTGTCCATGATTTGAACGCCCGGGGACGTGAGGCCGATCACTTGAACATCCACGCCAGCTTCATCCATGTGCTGCAAGCGCAGATCGTCCAGATCGACCAAGCAGCGCATGATGTGCTGCGCGCGCTCACTGGGGCTGCTCATGTAAAAGCCCATCAGATTTTTGAAGCCTACATCCACGTTGTCCTTGGCCAGAATTTTTCTGTAAATTTCTAGCATCTCGGGGGGCGAAAACGCCTCTTCGGTGGCGATTCGACGGTAGGGCCGGGTGGGCAAGTCAAGTTTTTGGGGGGGATGGCTCATGGTCTAGGCGGGCTCTTGTTGAAGCCTGAATTTGGAAAAATCTGTGAAAATTGAACGTTTGATTGTGCCTCTATTTATGTGTTTTTTTGACACAATAAGTTCACATCCCAGCTTTCGGCAGGGCCATAGGTTTTTACCCGCTAGCAAAAGCGCACCAGAAAAGCTATAAATCACCTTGATATTTATCAATCAAACGGAGCATTTGTAAATGAAGCTATCAGTCAATGGAAAGAGCCATACGCTCGATGTCGAACCCGAAATGCCTCTGCTGTGGGCCCTTCGTGATGAGCTGGACATCAAGGGACCTAAGTTTGGCTGCGGCGTCGCCCTGTGCGGTTCCTGCACGGTCCTTTTGAATGGCGAGCCCGTGCGCTCGTGCTCCTACCCCGTGTCTGTCGCAGCAGGCCAAAAAGTGATCACCATTGAGGGCCTGGCCGACAAAGGCAAATTGCATGCGGTTCAGCAAGCCTGGATCGAGCACCAAGTACCGCAGTGCGGCTATTGCCAAGGCGGCCAAATTTTGGCGGCGGTTGCGCTGTTGAAGAAAAAACCCAAGCCCACCGACGAAGACATTGATGCGGCCATGACCAACATCTGCCGATGTGGCACCTATGCGCGCGTTCGCGCCGCTATTCATTCTGTTGCCAAGAAGGGAGCCCGCGCATGAACACGACCCAACAAATGACTTCGCAAGACAATGACAAAGCCGGCATGGACCGCCGACACTTCCTCAAAGTTTCAGGCACAGCCAGTGCCGGCCTTTCTTTGGGATTTTTCGTGCCCGAGCGCGCCCAAGCTGCCGGCACACCTCAGCTCAATGTGTGGATTGAAATTGAGCCCAACGACACTATCGTGATTCGTTATGCCCGTGCCGAAATGGGCCAGGGCAGTATGACTTCTGCACCCATGATGATTGCAGAAGAACTCGAGGCAGATTGGAAAAAAGTGCGTGTGGTGTATGCCACTGCCCACGACAATCTCCGCTCCAAGCGAGCCTATGGTGACATGGCCTCGGTGGGCAGCCGAACCATCCGCCATTCACAAGAGTACTTGCGCAAAGCCGGAGCGACGGCCCGCGAAATGTTGATCGCAGCCGCTGCGCAACAGTGGAATGTGCCCGCCAGTGAGTGCACCGCTTCACTTGGCAAAGTGACGCATGCCGCAAGCAAGCGAAGCCTGTCCTATGGTAAGTTGGCCAGCGCGGCTGCCAAAATGGACGCGCCCAAAACTGTTCAGCTCAAGGATCCCAAAAATTGGACCATCATTGGCAAATCATTCCCACGTGTTGACATTCCAGACATCGTCGTGGGCAATCGCAAGTACGGCATTGACACTCAGTTACCTGGGATGTTGCATGCCGCAGTGGCAGCGTGCCCGGTCTTCAATGGCAAAGTCAAATCGATG
>JBIKOZ010000238.1:0-3544 GCA_044357745.1 Limnohabitans sp.
TAGAGTTCACAACTCAAAACATTTACGGCATTTTGTCCATTTTCTTTTGGACGCTCACCACCATCATTTCGCTGAAGTATGTCAGCCTTGTGCTTCGGGCCGACAACCACGGCGAGGGCGGCTTGGTCGCCATGTTGGCACTGGCCTCTCAGTCCGTCAAAGACCAACCTCGTTTGCGCAAAGTTTTGCTGATGCTGGGTATTTTCGGCACGTGTTTGTTTTATGGCGATGGTGTGATCACGCCGGCCATTTCGGTGCTTTCTGCGGTCGAGGGTTTGGAGATCATTTCTCCCAACTTCAAAAAGGCGGTGATACCACTCACCTTGTTGATTTTGTTTGCCTTGTTCGCGGTGCAAAAGCGAGGCACAGCAGGCATCGGCAAATTCTTTGGGCCAATTACGCTGGTTTGGTTTGCAGTCATTGCCATTTTGGGTATTTATCACATCTCGACTCACCCAGAAATTTTGTGGGCCATCAGCCCGCACTATGCGGTGATGTTCATGTGGGAGAACCCGGGCACCACTTTCGTTATTTTGGGCGCCGTGGTCTTGTGTGTGACCGGCGGCGAGGCGCTCTATGCTGACATGGGGCACTTTGGAAAGAAGCCCATCCGATTGGCTTGGTTCACCACCGTGATGCCGGCCTTGACCTTGAATTATTTTGGTCAGGGTGCGCTGTTGTTGTCCAACCCCGAGGCCGTCAAAAATCCTTTTTACATGATGGCGCCTGATTGGGGCCTGATCCCATTGGTGTGCCTTGCCACCATGGCCACGGTCATTGCCTCTCAAGCCTTGATCACGGGTGCGTTCAGTGTCACCAAGCAAGTGATTCAGTTAGGTTATTTGCCCCGCCTGCAAGTGCTTCACACCAGCGTGAAGGAGCTGGGCCAAATCTACATCCCCTTGGTGAATTGGGGTTTGTTTGTCTTGATTGTGCTGGCTGT
Source organism: Limnohabitans sp. (assembly GCA_044357745.1). GTDB lineage: Bacteria > Pseudomonadota > Gammaproteobacteria > Burkholderiales > Burkholderiaceae_C > Limnohabitans_A. The sequence continues at coordinate 944 of JBIKOZ010000238.1, forward strand.
GGCATTGTTCAAATCGTCAAGCAATTTGGCTGCAGCCTATGGCATTGCGGTGTGTACCGACATGCTGATCACCACCATCCTCACCTTCTTTGTGATTCGCTACAGCTGGAAATTACCGCTTTCACTTTGCCTTGGCGCAACCGGATTTTTCTTTGTGGTGGACTTTGCATTCTGGTCCTCTAACCTCATGAAGCTCTTTGAAGGTGGCTGGTTCCCATTGGTCATCGCCAGCGGCATTTTCTTGCTGATGGTGACTTGGAGCGATGGCCGTCGTTTGTTGAATCAATCGAGGAAGGCTGACGGATTCAGCTTGGTAGATTTCTTAGACGCTATTTTTGTCGCACCACCTGCCCGCGTGGAGGGCACGGCTGTATTCTTGACTGCCGAAATTGGCAGTGTGCCCAACGCCTTGCTGCACAACCTGAAGCACAACAAAGTGTTGCACCGCCAAAACTTATTTGTCACGGTTCAAAACCACGAAGTACCCTGGATCGGTTTAAACAAGCGAATAGAAATTGAGCCTTTGCAGCACGACTGCTGGCAAGTGATCGTCAACTATGGCTTTAAAAATGATCCCGATTTGCCGAAGGCCTTGGAGCAGTTAAAAGTTCATGGTGCTGACCTTGATCCTATGAGCACCAGTTATTTCTTGTCACGTGACATTGTGATTCCCACCATTGGTGGCGGCATGGCCACTTGGCGTGAGAAGTTGTTTGCTCAGATGCACTTGAACGCCAGTGCCGCTGCTGAATTCTTGAAACTGCCCAACAACGCGGTGGTGGAGTTAGGCTCGAAGATTGAAATTTGAAGGCGCAAGCCTTCCTTTTCTAGCCTCTCTACCAAGTCCTCAATCTGCGGCAGATCAGTTGCCGCTCATGGCCTCGCCCATTTGCAGCGGGCGAGTGCTGATCCAATCAGCTGGAAATTGAAGGCTGTTTTCTGGAAACAGCATGACCACCGTCGAGCCCAACAAAAACCGCCCCATCTCTTCGCCTTTTTGGAGGCGCACATCTTGCGTGTCGTAGCGCCATTCACGCACAGTGCCTGGCCGAGGCGGGTTGACCTGACCATGCCACACCGTGGCCATGCTGCCCACGATGGTGGCGCCCACCAAGACCAACACCATAAGACCTTTATCGGTTTCAAACTCGCACACCACGCGCTCGTTGCGGGCAAATAAACCGGGCACACCGCGCGCTGTGGTGGGGTTCACAGAAAACAAATCACCCGGCACATGAATCATGCGCAATAACTTGCCTGCAATCGGCATGTGGATTCGGTGGTAGTCGCGCGGGCTCAAGTACAAGGTGGCGAATTGGCCATTTTGAAATTGCGCTGCCAGTGCGGCATCGCCACCCACCAATGCGCGTGTGCTGTAGTGATGTCCTTTGGCTTGAAAAATTTGATCGCGTTCAATCGCGCCGCATTGGCTGATGGCACCGTCCACAGGGCAGACCCAAGTGCTGCTGGCCAAGGGGCGAACGCCTTCTTTCAAAGGGCGTGTGAAAAATTCGTTGAAGCTTTTGTAATGCGCGGGCTCGCTGTGAACGGCTTCTGCCATGTTGACGTTGTAGCGTTTCACAAAGCGCTTGATCACCCAGGTGGTGAACTCGCCCAACTCGGCGCTGGCCAATCGGCCTGCCAAGCGGGTCATGGCCAGCTTGGGCATCAGGTACTGCGGCAACACCGCCAATTGATCGGACACGCTGGCTCCTAGTTTCACTTTGAGCGCTATTGTAGAAGCCTTCAAGATCTTCGAAGGCGCCGCAGCTCGAGAAGCTTTGGCCCTGCCACCGGGCTGAATCTCAGAACTCTTGGTAAAAGCCCAATGCACGTTGCGTCGGTGCATCGTCCACATGAAATAAATAGGCGTTGCCGTTGTGCGCGTGGTGTTTGATTTGCGCATGGGTGGGAATGGCCACTGTGTCGCCCTCTGACCATTTCAAGGTCACACCATCAACCTCTGATTCGCCGCGGCCTTCAATCACGTGCATCACCGAGCTGGCGGAGCGCGGACGGGGGCAGAATTCCAGGCCGTCTCTGAGAAGCTGCGCGGAGAAGCCCAGTGTTGGCAAACAAGGTGCGCCCGTTTCAGGGTTCACATAGGCCAATTGAACCGCCGCGTCGGGAGGCGTGCCTTTTTCAAGGGCCAACAAAGCTTTGCGAACGTCAACCCACGGATAACGAACTTGGGGATAAGGTGCTCGCAGGGGCTGGCTCAAGGAACCAAAGGGAACGAGGCCTGCGCGTTGATATTTTGTTTGAGATGCGTCTAAGTCAAAGCTTGCATTTTGGGATGGGCCCTCAATGGCGTAGGACGCCTCCATGCCGTAAACCATCGGCAGGTCCAGCGCATCGAGCCAGACCACAGGGCCTTTGCCATCATGGCCATGCTCGTGCCAAAGGCCCGCGGGTGTGAGGATCAAGTCGCCTTTGTGCATGGGGCACTTTTCACCTTGTACGGTGGTGAAGCCGCCTTCACCTTCCACCACAAAGCGCACAGCGCTGGGGGTGTGACGATGGTTAGGCGCAAGTTCGCCAGGCAAGATCAGTTGCATACCAACATAAATGGTGGGCGTGGCCACTAGTTTTTCAATGCCA
>JBIKOZ010000239.1:0-3522 GCA_044357745.1 Limnohabitans sp.
CGCTGACTTGGCAAAGGCGGCCATCTTGAAAAGATTACTTTCAAACGCGTCAAGATCAATGATCAGCGCTGGCGTATCTACGTTCTCAAGTGAATCGCCAATTTGGGCTGGGATGTTCGTCATTTGCATTCCAATCAATATCGCCACAAAGTGCCATTGTCAACTTGAGTTGGGTTTTGTGCAAGCCAAGAAAATCCGAGTACGATAGTCTTAAGCTTTCTTTATGTGGCCTCGCCCTCCCAGCCATTCCAAAGTTGATTGAATTTCAATTTCATCTTCTCTTGTTAGGTTGCAAGCTGAGCCCGAACACCAATTAATCAAGTACCACTATTTGTTACACACTTGTTGACGTCGGACCAACGAAACACAAGCAACCAATATCTTCGCGTTAGGATCAGAACAATTAAGCCTTGCACTGCCAATGCAACGATGGCAAATCGTGGCGTGAATTTATCGGCTAAAAAACCCAAGTACAGAAAACCAATCGGGCCAGTCCCAATACAGGTGGTAAGTACACCGAGCAGTCGCACTCGCAACTCTTTAGGTGAAACCCTGTAAACCAAGGTTGTTTGCATGACAGAAAAACCCAAAGCGCCTAGCCCATTCATGAATAGAAATAATGCAGCCATTGGCGTCCATGGCGAATTGGCAAAACAAATCATCGTTACAAAGTACATTACAACCGCAGTTACATATATTCGTCCATACCAATGAGGTCGGGCATATTTTGCAAATAAAAAAGCCCCCGCAACTCCACCCACTCCCTCAAAGCTGGCAAGTAGTCCAACTTCTTTTGGTATCAGTAGTAAATAGTCCGTTGCGACAACTGGAATCAAGCTGGTGTAGGGCCAACCAAAAATATTAAAAATCACAGTTATCAGAAAGATACCAATTAACCTTGGATCTTTCTGAATCATTAAGAAACCTTCTCTTACTGGCGCTAACAATAAGCCACGGGGCTGGTGTTGGGGTATTTTTCGTTTGCTCATTTGCAGAACTACAAAGCCACTCACGCAATAGAGCAAAACACCGAACCAAAAAACGCCTTCGATATGAAAATATGACAGTAACGTACCGGCAATTACAGGACCCATAATGCGGCTAAGGTAATTGGCACCCGCATCAAATGAATTAGCAGATCCCACTCGGTCAATACCCACCACATCACCCAGCATCACTCGACGAACGGGATTGTCTGCCGTCCAGCAAATACCATTTATAAAAGCTGCAACGCCCAAATGCCAAACTTGCAATAATCCAACGGTAGACAATACGGCCAATGCAACAGTGGTGAACATGGACACCAACAGTATTGAAATTAAGGTGCTTCGACCTTCAAAACGATCTGCCGCAGCACCAATAAAAACGCCGAACAACCCCATGGGTAACATCCGAAGCATAGTGAGCGTGGCAACAACGAAAGCGGACTCTGTTACCTTGTAAGCAAATAAACCTATGGCCAAAGTTTCTAACCAGCGTACGCATGAAGATATAAAGCCAATAAATATCAGACGACGAAAATCAGGTATGGTTAACAGTGAGCTTCTACTGATTAACATTTTTGACTAAGTCACACTGATTTAGCATCATATTTGTTCAATATATTTATGAGTAATACTGTTCTCAGAGTAATAGAAGTTGAAGTCTATGACGAGAAGGTAAACCCTCTGATCGGCAAAACTTGACCGACCATTTTCTTAAAGCTTTGACCTACCCCTTCCTGCCCTAACTAACTAATGGGACAAAGTCCACTCAATGATGGAAAAAGCCACTGACTTCAAAATCAGTGGCTTTCAATTTGGTGGGCCCACCATAGCTTGGACCTTGTCCGAAAAGATTACCAATAAGCAGGTTTTTGCGCAGGTTTCTTCTTTGTATTTACATTTTTAGGTAGCTGAGGAAGCCCAAGTTCGATATCCAAAATATGCTGGCGAACCCAATCAACTTTGTTGGTCAATCGCTTGTTTGAAACAGCACCGCCTGTTAATCCCTTTTCTCGAAGAGGCACGACAAGACCTAGTTGTACATTTGGTGCATCCAATCGAACCAATTGCAACGCTGGCTCCAGATCGCTGTCGTTTGTACAAATGACTTGTTGATTGCATTCACCTCGTACTGCGTCTCTATAAACTTGTAGTGCCAAGTTCACGTCGGTTTGTTTCTCCTCGATCATCCAGACAGGCGTGAGGCTCCGCTTGTCAGGCTCTGCACCATCAACATACGAAGGCACGTTGGTTGTGCCAAAGATGTGAAATCCTTGAATGATTTGAACCAACTCACCATGAGTCGCTTTTAAGGCTCGATGATATTGAGTCTGAGCGTGTGCAGATACTTCTCCATGCCGTGCATAGGAAGCTTTGACAGGTGAAGTGAAGTAGTTGATGCAAACGACATTTGCACTCGGATCTTGCGGTTTGAGAATTTGATCGCGAAACAAAGTACCTAAATCCAACCATTTATAAGGTGCTCCCTTTAGTCTCGAGTAATAGAGGTTGTAGCCGTCCACATAAATGATAGTTGGTGACAAGTTGTATGGCATTCCCCCAATTCAGTAGACAACTACGAGCGAAATGCTCACAATGGATTGTGGCCATTTGCTAAAGATAGTGATTTGACCTTGTGAGCATTTGGCATACGGGTCGGACCAGACTTCCTGACGACGCAGGCTGTCTGGCAAGGAAGAAAAGAGACCAAGGCCAAAATCCAGCGTGCCTTGCATCAGTCTCGCCTCAGTATCACCGAATGCTCGCATCATGAGGATCAGCTTCAGTCCAGGCGCAACACGTTGCAGACGGGCGCACCACGGGGTAATGAACTCCTACGTGATCATGTCATTCACTGCAATCGACACCGTGAATTCGTCGCTGGCGGGATCGAAGGTGCCAGGAGCGAAGGCACGGCGCAATTCTTTCAGCGGCTGTTCGACTTCAAACCACAGCGCCTCCGCCCGACTTGTAGGCCGAACGCCACCCGCAGATCGAATGAACAGCGGGTCGTCATAAACCATGCGCAATCGGGCCAGCGCATGACTCACTGCCGGCTGTGTCAGCGAAAGACGCGCAGCAGCCCGCGTGACATTTCGCTCGCGCATGATGGCCTCAAAAACCTAAAGCCCGTCCAAGTCCAGCCGGCGCGAGGAACCGTCATTGATCATTTTGATATCGTATTTAAAATTGTATACAAGATATTCGAATTGGTGTCATGAGGCAAACTGCACCCATCAAAAACATTCAATCCAGCCGCCCAGCCATGACCGTTTTTTTAAAGCTTACACATCAAAAATGAACTCACATTTGGAAGGCCAAAATGAAAAATCACAGCCGTTGATTAATCACGGGTGAGAGATTTTTTCAAATCATTGAATGGAAGTTTGTACAAATTGTGTATGACGTCTCGCGTTTTCGAATAAGACGAAAGATTTCGGCCACCACTCGTCCATAAATCTTGAGCCCACTCATCAATGCTTGACCAATCAATGGCCAACTGAGCGCCGCCATTTTTTAATTCATCACGAATGACTTG
>JBIKOZ010000240.1:0-3521 GCA_044357745.1 Limnohabitans sp.
TGATCAGCGCCGTGTTTAGGATAAGTTGCGCGTATGAACTACGCGTTGCGGATATGGAATTTCAATGCCCTGTGCCTGCAGCAACTGCAATATTCGAATGTTAATTTCTGATTTTAAAGTTAGCAAACCAGCCTGTTGCTCGTCGACCCAGTAATGGGCGCCAAACTCTAAGCCATCGGCGGCAAAATTTGTGAGCGTGACAAATGGCAAAGGCTCTTTCAAGACCATGTCTTGCGCTTCGCAAGCCTGCATCAGCAGTTGCATCACCACATCCACATCAGTGCCGTAGGCAACAGTCACTTGCGTGCCCTGTAATACACGTGAGTCTGCCAATGACAAGTTTTCCACACGACTGTTGATCAGCATCTCGTTGGGCACGATTGATTCGCGTCCGGTGGGTGATCGAATCACGGTATAACGCGCTTTGATATCGGAGATTCTTCCTTCGAAGCCATCCACTTTGACGCTGTCACCAATTCGCATGCTGCGCTCGGCCAAGATCACAAACCCACTGACATAATTGGCTGCCAATTTTTGCAAACCAAAACCGATACCGACACCTACGGCGCCCCCCAAAACAGAAAGCGCGGTGAGGTCAATGCCAACTGCCGACAAGGACAACATCAAGCCCACAAACAGCAGCAAAGATGTGACCGCATTGCTCATGGCTTTTCGAAGAGACAGCTCACTGCCAGAAGAGAATTTGAGCAATCGGGCTTCGATGGCCGATGACACCCAGAGGGTGAGCAGCATGACCAGCCCGGCAGTCAAGCCCCCTTCAATGAGTGTTCTGACGGAGAGATGTGAAGTGCCAATCTTCCACTTAATTTGGTCTAGCGCTTCCAGCACCAATGGCAACAAGCCAGTCAACCAAAGGACCACGGCAGCCCATGCCAGCCATGAAAGACTTCTTTCAATGGGCCTCACCCATTCTGCCGATTTGAAGGTCACTTGGAGGACTTTTACACCCAATCGGATGACCGCCAAAGACAAACAGACAGGCACCAGGAAATCGAAAATCCAGAGGGGATTCGATTTTGCCCAAACCGCCCGCGTGACGAAAACCAATCCTAATAAAAGCGAAGGAAACAGGACGCCATCTACAAGGTTTCGGCCTAAAAGAACAGACAAATCCCATTGCGGCGTCGAACGGCGAACACCCCATACGAGGAGCCAAGTCATGGCGATGCAAGCCAAGAAGAGGAGAAGCTCTTGAGAAGCTTGATTCGTGTTCATCTGTGACCACCACAAAGCGGGGTCGTTCATCATGCTAGGCACAGGGGTCAAAGTTGAAATCCTCTCAATTCATCAAACGTCGGCCAAGACTCGAAGATGCGCTTCAACACTTCGTGACAATGCATTCAAGTTATAGCCACCTTCTAAGCAACTCACGATACGCCCTTTGGCATATTTGTGTGCTACGTCTTTGATTCGCTGAGTCATCCACACATAGTCTTGTTCGACCAAGCCCAGTTGCCCCATTTCATCTTCCCGATGAGCGTCAAAACCTGCACTGATGAAGATGAGTTCGGGCCGGTGAGCTTCTAAGCGCGGCATCCAAATCATCTCAATCATTTCTCGGATGTCCATGCCTTTGGTGTATGCAGGCACAGGCAAATTGACCAGATTGCTGTCGTGCTTGAGCGCGCCACCCTCAGGATAAAAAGGATGCTGATAGAAGCTGACCATCAAAATTCGTTCGTCGCCCGCCACAATGTCTTCCGTGCCATTGCCATGGTGAACATCAAAATCAACAATGGCCACACGCTCAAGCCCGTGACGCTCTACCGCGTATTTGGCCGCAATGGCCACATTGTTAAAGAAACAAAACCCCATGGCCTTGTCATGACAAGCATGATGCCCTGGCGGTCGAATGGCACAAAAAGCGTTTTCTAGTTCACCTGCAATGACGGCGTCTGTGGCATCTAAGGCTGCGCCAGCTGAGCGCAATGCAGCTTTCCAGGTGTGCGCATTCATGGCGGTATCGGGATCAAGCGCGGTGTGCGTGGGCCCGCCCGCTTGCATGTCTTCGATCAAGGCCTCACTCAAGCCCCTGAGCGAGGCGACGTACATGTGCCCGTGGGCCAATTCGATGTCGGCCAAGGAGGCTGGTGCAGGTTCCCGCCGCTCTAAGGCGTGATCGAGTCCGGTGATGAGCAATCGATCTTCAATGGCATCTAAGCGCTGGGGACATTCAGGATGCCCCCGGCCCATTTCGTGCAGGCGACACTCAGGGTGTGTGAAATAGCCAGTAGCGCCCATGGGTCAATGAATCAGTGGAGGATGAAAATAAGAGCTTTGAAGCTTATCACGACACTTAGACTGATTTCAAAGGCTAAACTCAAGCCATGCGAATTTTGTCCTTGATCTTGATCAGTTTAGCGCTGTGTATTTCAGCAGGCTCACAGGCTGCTGAAAGCCGCAAAAAATCAAAGTCCAAGAATAAATCTGTCGCACCCGTGGCGGGCGCTTCCTATGCCAAAAGGCCCGATGCCATGGCTTGGGCTGAGCAGGTGGCTCAGGAAAATCAACTTGACCCTCAATGGGTCAAAGCCCAGGTGGCTCAAGCCAGATTGATTCCCAGTATTCCTAAGCTCATTTTGCCGCCCACACAAATCAGCAAAAAGAATTGGACGGCCTACCAAGCCAGGTTCATCGAGCCAAAGCGCATTCATGCTGGCGTCCAGTTTTGGCAGCGTCACCAAGCGCTCCTCAGCCAAGCCGAGCAAGCCTATGGCGTACCGCAATGGCTCATTGTGGGCGTTATCGGCGTTGAAACTTTTTATGGCCGACATACGGGTAATTTCAGAGTCTTAGACGCGTTGAGCACTTTGACCTTTGACTTTCCCAAAGAACATCCCAGAGCCATAGAACGGCAGGCTTTTTTCTCCAAAGAACTGGCGCAGTTTTTGGTCATGACTGCCAAAGAAAATATCAAACCATCCGCCCTGAAGGGAAGCTACGCAGGCGCCATGGGCCTGCCCCAATTCATGCCCTCAAGTTGGGCTAAATTTGCAGTTGATTTTGACAGCGACCAACACATTGATTTGTTCAACAACCCAGCCGATGTCATTGGCTCAGTGGCCAATTACTTCAAAGCTTTTCAATGGCAAGCAGGCATGACCACTCACTATCCTGTTAAGTTCGATTCGGCACTCTTAGACATGGATGCCTTGATGGCACCCGACATCCTGCCTAGCTTCTCTGTGCTTAATTTTGTTGCCAAGGGAGCGGTACTAGAAGGTGACGCACTTCAGCACAAAGGCCCTCTGGCTTTGATTGAATTGCTCAATGGTGATACGCCGCCCAGCTATGTGGCAGGGACAGAAAATTTCTATGCCATTACACGCTACAACTGGAGCAGCTACTACGCCATGGCGGTCATTGAGCTTGGACAGGCTGTAGCGCGAGAAATGCCTAGCAAGCCCTGAGAGCGTTCACGCATGAACCCTTTGAACCCCAAAAAACTGCTGCTGACCAAGTGGACTGCAGTCATACCCATCGCCAAACAAAAGCATTTT
>JBIKOZ010000023.1:0-10624 GCA_044357745.1 Limnohabitans sp.
TTCGCGACAATCCTGAGCGCGTTGAGTTCATTGGTTACAACACCCAACGTGTTCGTTATATGGCTTTCATCATTGCCGGATTTTTTGCAGGCATTTCAGGCGGTTTGGCTGCGCTTAACTTTGAAATTGTCACGGCCGAAGTGGTGGGCACCGGCCGCTCTGGTGGGTATTTGTTGTTCACCTTCCTTGGCGGTGCCACCTTCTTCTTTGGCCCCATCATTGGCGGTATTTTGATGGTTTTGGCGCATGTCCTGCTGTCAGAGTTCACCAAGGCTTGGTTGCTTTATTTAGGACTTCTGTTCTTGTTCATGGTGATGTATGCACCCGGCGGTATCGCCAGTTTGATCATGATGAATTTGAGGGTGGCTTCATTTGGCAAACTCAAACAAATTTGGGTCAGTTATCTAGGCCTTTTCCTCACGGCAATGGTTGCATTTGTAGGTGCAGGCGCCATCATTGAAATAGTTTATCACTTGCAACTCAATTCAGCCTTGGGTGATTATTTGAAATTCATGGGTATTACTTTGAATGCCAAAGGTGTCGACAGTTGGTTTGGTGCTGTCTTTGTCATGCTCACTGGTTTGGGCTTGTTTGAAGTGGCCAGGCGCCATTTCTTACTGGAGTGGAGTGACATTCAAATTGAAATTGAAAAAGAAATTAAACGTCGGGAGGCAGCGTAATGGCTTATGCACTCGAACTGATTGATCTGCGTAAAAATTTCGGTAAGACTGAAATTATTCGGGGTGCCAATTTGGCCGTGAATGCTGGCGAGCGTATCGGCATCATTGGCCCCAATGGTGCAGGTAAATCGACCTTGTTCAATTTGATCAGTGGCCGATTTGGGCCCACCAGTGGCGAAATTTTATTAAAGGGTCAACGCATTGACCATAAGGCACCGTACGAAATTAATCGGATGGGACTTTCGCGAAGTTTTCAAATTACCAATATTTTTCCGAAGCTCAGCGTTTTTGAAAATTTACGATGTGCCGTCCTTTGGAGTCTTGGTTACAAATACACATTTTTGAAGTTTCTCTCCGGGCTGCAGGATGCCAACGATCTTGCAGAGAAATACATGGAAATGATTCGCCTTGATAAAAAGCGAGATGTTTTGGCCATGAACCTCACGTATGCAGAGCAACGTTCTTTGGAAATCGGCATCACCATTGCGGGTGGCGCCGAAGTTATTTTGCTGGATGAACCCACAGCAGGGATGAGCAAAAGTGAAACAAGTCGCTTTATCAATTTGATCAAAGAAGTGACCGTTGGTAAAACTTTATTAACGGTTGAACACGATATGGGCGTTGTGTTTGGTTTGGCCGACAAAATTGCCGTGGTTGTTTATGGTGAAGTGATTGCATTTGACACCCCCGAAGCTGTTCGCGCCAATGCACGTGTTCAAGAGGCCTATCTGGGGTCGCATGTGGCAGATGCGCAAGTGGGAGGGCACTGAAATGCTTCACATTGACAACCTTCATGCCTACTACGGCAAAAGCCACGTGCTTCATGGTGTGAGCTTTCATGTTCAGCCAGGTGAAATTGTGGCGCTGTTAGGTCGCAACGGTTCCGGTCGCTCGACCACCGCCAAAGCCATCATGGGGATGGTCGATTGCCAAGGGCAAATCGATTGGAATGGCCAAGCCATCGCGGGCAAAAAACCATTTGAAATTGCTCACTTGGGTTTGGGCTATGTGCCTGAAAACAGGGATATTTTTCCGAAACTCACGGTTCATCAAAACTTGATGCTGGGCCAAAAAGGGGACGGCGCGGGCAGTCGTTGGACTTTTGAAGACATGTATCAAATGTTCCCCAGATTGCTCGAGCGTCAACATACTGAAGCTGGTGTTTTATCGGGGGGCGAGCAGCAGATGCTCACCCTTTGCCGAACACTCATGGGTGACCCGGACCTCATCATCATTGACGAGCCTACGGAGGGTCTAGCCCCCAAAATCGTTGAATTAGTGGGCGAGTACCTGAAAAAACTCAAAGACAAAGGCATATCGGTTTTATTGATTGAACAAAAACTGACGATTGCCATGAAGATCTCAGACCGAGCCTTGGTCATGGGCCACGGCAGCATTGTTTTTGAGGGGACACCCTCAGAATTGAATCAAAACAGCTACGTCCGTAAGGAGTGGTTGGAAGTTTGAATCTGGCCGCATGGCTTCATTTGATCGTCTCTTCAGTGACATAGACGCTTCACACGAATTCAGAAACCCCCTAGAATCAATGCAAAATAGAACGCCCGTTCTATTTTGAGATTCTCCCCACCATTTGAGGAAAACCAGCATGACAGCTGAATACAAAGTTATTGGCGATGTAGCCGTGATCACCCTTTCCAATCCACCGGTCAACGGTTTAGGTTTGTCGACACGCGTTGGCATCACCGATGGGTTGACCCAAGCCAATGCCGACGCGGCTGTTAAATCCATCGTCATCACGGGGGGCGGTAAAGCCTTCTCGGGGGGTGCAGACATTCGTGAATTTGGTTCGCCGAAGGCAGTTCAAGAACCCAATCTTTTAAGCGTTATCAAGGCTTGCGAAAATTCATCTAAACCAGTTTTGGCCGCGCTTCATTCAGTGGCCATGGGCGGCGGATTGGAGTTGGCACTGGGCTGTCATTACCGTATTGCGGCGCCTGGTTGCAAAGTTGCATTGCCTGAAGTCAAACTGGGTTTGATCCCAGGCGCAGGCGGCACACAGCGTTTGCCCCGCGTCATTGGTGTCGAGCCCGCGCTCAACATGATTGTCAGCGGTGAGGCCATCAATAGCGAAATGCTGGCCATGTTGCCCGGCCAAAAATTGTTTGATCGCATGTCGACGTCCGCTGAATCGTTGGCTGCCGAAGCATTGGCTTATGCCAAAGAATTGGCCGCACAACATGCCGATGGCGCTGCATTGCCCCTGGTTCGCAATTTGCCATGCAAACACCCCCAAGGCGATGCTTATTTCCAATTTGCTCGCAACATGGTGAAGGGCATGGCCAAAAACTTTCCTGCGCCGCCAAAGTGTGTAGATGCAGTTGAGGCCGCCACCCAGAAAAAATTTGAAGATGGCATGGTCTTTGAACGCGAGATATTCACCAACCTCATGTGGACCCCAGAGTGCCGTGCATTGCGACACATTTTCATGGCCGATCGCGCAGCTTCCAAGATTGCCGATGTGCCAGAAGACACGCCAAAACGCAACATTGCCTCTGTCGCTGTCATTGGCGCTGGCACCATGGGCGGTGGCATCTCCATGAACTTCTTGAATGCGGGCATTCCCGTCAAGATGCTTGAGATGAAGCAAGAGGCTTTAGACCGAGGTGTTGCCACCATTCGCAAGAACTACGAAGCGCAAATTAAAAAAGGCAAACTTAAACAAGACAAATATGAGCAGCGCATGGCATTGCTCAGCACCACTTTAAGCTATGACGACATTGGTGCCGCCGATCTCGTGATTGAGGCGGTGTTTGAAGAAATGGGCGTCAAAGAGGCTGTCTTCAAGAAACTCGATGAAGTCATGAAGCCAGGCGCTATTTTGGCCTCCAACACGTCCACCTTGGATGTCAACAAAATTGCGTCGTTCACCAAGCGTCCTGAAGATGTGGTGGGGATGCACTTTTTCAGCCCTGCCAACGTGATGAAATTATTGGAAGTGGTGCGTGGCGCCAAGACCAGCAAAGACGTTTTGGCCACGGTTATGGCATTGGGCAAAAAGATCAAGAAAACGGCGGTTGTCTCTGGCGTGTGTGACGGTTTCATTGGCAATCGCATGATTGAACAATACAGTCGCCAAGCGGGGTTCCTGATTGAAGAGGGTTGCACGCCCACCCAGGTTGACAAAGCTGTTGAAAAATTTGGTTTTGCCATGGGGCCCTTCCGCATGGGTGACTTGGCTGGCAACGACATTGGTTGGGCCATTCGCAAGCGTCGTAGCATTGAGCGTCCCGGTTTGAAGTACAGCAAAACGGCAGACCTGTTGTGCGAAATGGGACGCTACGGTCAAAAAACCAGCGCCGGTTGGTACGACTACCAAGCTGGTAAACGTGATGCCATTCCAAGTGCTTTGGTGGTTGATATGATTGAAAAGCACCGTGCGGCTGAAGGCATCACACCGCGCAAAATTTCTGATGAAGAAATTGTTCAACGCTTGGTCTATTCACTGATCAATGAAGCTGCACACATTTTGGAAGAAGGCATTGCAGGCAAGGCCAGCGACATCGACATGGTTTACCTCACAGGCTATGGTTTCCCCATCTTCCGTGGTGGCCCCATGCTTTATGCCGACCAAGTGGGCTTGTTCAATGTGGCCGAAGCCATGAAACGCTTTGCAAAAAATCCGCATGACGACGCAGCCTTCTGGCAACCTGCTCCGCTTTTGGCCCGTTTGGTGGCCGAAGGCAAAACATTCAACTGATCAGAGGTATTCAATATGTCCAACGCCGTCATTGTTTCGACCGCACGCACGCCTCTGGCCAAAAGCTGGAAAGGCGCTTTCAACATGACGCATGGTGCCACCTTGGGTGGTCATGCCGTTCAACACGCGGTTCAACGCGCAGGCATAGAAGCTGGCGAAGTTGAAGACGTGATCATGGGTTGCGCAACGCCTGAAGGTGCCACAGGCGCCAACATTGCGCGCCAAATTGCATTGAAAGCAGGCTTGCCAATTTCTGTGTCGGGCCTCACCGTCAATCGTTTTTGTTCTTCTGGCTTACAAACCATTGCCTTGGCTGCACAGCGCATCATTGCGGGTGAAGGACAAGTCTATGTGGCGGGTGGCGTAGAGAGCATTTCTTGTGTTCAACAAGAAATCAATCAGCACATGCTGCAAGATTTAGCACTGGCCAAGATGAAACCAGAGATTTATTGGAGCATGTTGCAAACTGCCGAGCAAGTGGCCAAACGCTACAAAATTGGCCGTGATCGCATGGACGAATACGGCGCTGCAAGCCAGCAAAAAGCCTGTGCTGCGCAAACCGCAGGTTTGTTTGATGCAGAAATAGCCCCCATCACGGTCTCTGCTGGCGTGATCGACAAGGTCATGGGACTGATGACCAAGCAAGTGACCGTGAGCAAAGACGAAGGCTTGCGTGAAGGAACGACCGTAGAAGCCATTTCTGGTCTGCGTTCTGCCTTGCCTAACGGCTTGATCTCCGCGGGCAATGCCAGCCAGTTCTCCGACGGCGCAGGTGCTTGCGTGGTCATGGATGAAAAATTGGCAGAACAACGTGGGCTGAAGCCACTGGGTCGATTCCTGGGCTTTGCAGTTGCAGGTTGCGAGCCCGATGAAATGGGCATTGGCCCTGTCTTTGCCGTGCCCAAAGTTTTGGCGCGGCTGGGCTTGAAAGTGTCCGACATTGATTTGTGGGAACTCAACGAAGCCTTTGCAGTTCAAGTTTTGTATTGTCGCGACACCTTGGGCATTCCGCCCGATCGCTTGAATGTCAATGGCGGTGCTATTGCAGTAGGACATCCTTACGGTGTGAGTGGCCAGCGCCTGACGGGCCATGCTTTGATTGAAGGCAAGCGGCGCGGTGCAAAACGCGTTGCAGTCACTATGTGCATTGGTGGCGGTATGGGTGCTTGCGGTATTTTTGAAGTTCTGTAACACAGACATGTTGCTTCCACGGGCGTCCCGCTAACCATGCTGGCCGCCCGTTTTAATTTCTGTTGAAACGATTTGCCATGAGCTTGCGATCCACATTAGATTTCTTCTTGTATGAATGGTTGGAAGTTGAGCGTTTGCAAGAACGCCCCAGATTCTCCGATCACAGCCGCGAAACATTTGATGCCGTACTCGACACATGCGAGAGAATCGCACGCGAAAAATACGCACCGTTCAACCGTCTCGTAGATACCGAAGAGCCTCATTTTGATGGTGAAAAAGTCATCTTGCCTCAGGCCACTCACGAAGCACAAAAAGCCTATGCAGCCTCCGGTATGTTGAGTGCGGCGCAAAACTATGAAATAGGCGGCATGCAGTTGCCCTATACCGTAGAAGCTGCCGCCAACACCTTTTTTGCCATGGCTTCTGTCAGCATGGGATCTGGCATGTTGACCGTGGGCAATGCCAACTTGTTGATGGCGCACGGCTCACCCTTGCAAAAAGAGGTTTTTGCGCTCAACGAATTTTCAGGTCGATGGTCTGGCACCATGTGTTTGTCAGAACCGCAAGCAGGCTCTTCCTTGAGCGATGTGATGACGCGCGCTACGCCCGATGGCAAAGCCTTTGCAACCGATCCTTTGGGCCCACGCTATCGCTTGAAGGGCAACAAGATGTGGATCTCTGCAGGCGAACATGAACTGACAGAAAACATCGTCCATTTGGTTTTGGCCAAAATACCGGACGCTGATGGCAAGCTCGTGCCTGGCGTGAAAGGCATATCTTTGTTTGTGGTGCCTAAGAAATTGGTTAATGTCAAAGGAGAGCTCAGCGGCGTTCGCAATGACGTTGCTTTGGCCGGCCTCAATCACAAATGCGGATGGCGTGGCACCACCAACACCTTGCTCAATTTTGGTGAAGGCAAGTACCCTGTGCAAACAGACAACACGGAAAGCGATGGCAGCGGTGCCATCGGCTATTTGGTGGGAGAGCCAGGGCGTGGTTTGGGTTACATGTTCCACATGATGAACGAGGCGCGCATCGGTGTTGGTTTGGCGGCCACCATGTTAGGCATGGCGGGTTATCAGGCCAGTCTTGAATACGCCAAGAATCGCCCGCAAGGTCGACCGCTTGCAGGTGGCGGCCAAAAGGTCGTCAAAGATGCGGCGCAATCTCAAGTACGGATCATTGAACATGCAGATATCAAGCGCATGCTGTTAGCGCAAAAATCTTATTGTGAAGGTGCCTTGGCGCTTGAGCTGTATTGTGCCAAGTTGGTCGACGAGCAGCACACAGGATCACAAACTTCTGCCGATGAAGCCCGATTGTTGCTAGAAGTGCTAACGCCTATCGCCAAGAGTTGGCCCAGCGAATGGTGTCTAGAAGCCAATAGTTTGGCCATACAAATTCATGGTGGCTATGGCTATACACGCGACTTTCCAGTTGAGCAATATTGGCGCGATAACCGTTTGAACATGATTCATGAAGGCACCCATGGCATTCAAGCCATGGACTTGCTGGGCCGCAAAGTACTGATGGAAGAGGGCAGAGGCTTTCAGTTGCTGGCAAATCGCATGCATGAAACAGCTGTGAAGGCCATGATGTACCCAGATTTGACGCCTCATGCTGAAGCTTTGACAAAGTCATTGCATCAAGTGGTGGCGGCCACTCAAATGGCTTGGTCTTCGGGTCAGCCGCAAGAAGCTTTGGCCAATGCGGTGCCTTATTTGCAAGCCTTTGGCCATTTGGTACTGGCCTGGGTGTGGCTCGATGTCATGGCTTCTTGCCCGTCTGATGGACGTCCTGCCCATGCAGGTCGTCAGGCGGCAACCAAATACTTCTTCCACTACGAGTTACCCAAGATTGATGCCTGGTTGCAAGTGGTTAGCAATCGCGACATGACTTGTGCCAATTTACCTGAGGAGGCTTTTTAATGAGTCTACAAACTTCAAACCAATCCGTTCAGTCAGGGCTGAGACACATCGTGATGTGGACCTTGAAAGACGAAGCAGAAGGTCAAAGCAGGCACGACAACATGCGCAAGGCGCGCGACATTTTGTTGCAGTTTGTCAACTTGGTTCCTGGCATTCTTGTGTTTGAAGTTGGCATCAAAACGGAGGGGCAAGACTGCACCAGTGATTTAATATTGAATTCCGTCTTTAAAGACGAGGCGAGCTTGAAGGCCTACCAAAACCATCCCGATCATTTGGCCATCAAACCTTTTATGAAATCAGTGGTCCAACAACGCAGTTGCATGGACTTTTGGATTTGATGTCTTTCAGGACGATTTATGACACGCAATATTCAACAACTTTTTGACTTGACAGGACAAACTGCTTTAGTCACTGGCGGTTCTCGTGGCTTGGGACTTCAAATGGCCCACGCCTTGGGCGAAGCGGGTGCGCGCCTCATGCTGAGTTCGCGCAAAGCCGATGACTTGCTTGACGCTGTCGCTGAACTCAAGGCCGCTGGCATCGAAGCCGATTACATCGCGGCCGATTGTGGCAAAGAAGAAGACACTCGACACTTGGCACAAGAGACGATGAAGCGCATGGGCCGCATCGACATCTTGGTCAACAATGCTGGTGCTACTTGGGGCGCGCCTGCTGAAGAGCATCCTGTTTCCGCTTGGGACAAGGTGATGAATCTGAATGTTCGTGGCTACTTTATTTTGTCGCAAGAAGTTGCCAAGCTGTCCATGATTCCGAACAAAAAAGGTCGAATCTTGAACGTGTCTTCCATCGCTGGATTGGCTGGCAACCCGATTGAAATGCAGACCGTTGCTTACAACACATCCAAAGGTGCTGTGATTAATTTCACCAAGGCTTTGGCCGCTGAGTGGGGTCAACATGGCATCACTGTTAATGCCATTTGTCCTGGATTTTTCCCCAGCAAGATGTCCATGGGTTTGATAGAAAAGATGGGTGAGGAGCGAATGACCAGCCACACACCGCTTCAACGCTTGGGTGACAGTGAAGATCTCAAAGGCTTGGCTGTGCTGTATGCCAGCGATGCAGGGAAACACATCACAGGGCAGTGGTTGGCAGTGGATGGCGGTGTGAGCGCCATCATTGGCGGATAATCTGCGATGAGCATTCCATTTGGCGTCCCCATTCCTTTTGTAGATCATTTGGGCTTTACTTTAGAAAAGTTTGAAAACGGTCATTCAGAATTGCATTTCAAACCACTGCCTGAGCACTTGAATACTTTTGGCATTGTGCATGGCGGCGCAGTCATGACATTGTTGGACGTGGTCATGGCCACGGCAGCGCGCAGCTTAGAGATCGAGATGGGTGTCATCACCATCGAAATGAAAACCAGTTTCATGCGACCGGCCCAACCACTACCAGGTCAACATTTGGTCGCGCAAGGGCTGTTACTTCACCGAACGAAAACCATGGCATTTACAGATGGTAAAGTTTTTGACGCGACGGGGGCCCTGTGTGCACATTCAACAGGCACCTTCAAGTTTGCCCCTAGAAAGGCAAAGATATCTTCGACGATTTCTACAGATTAATAAATACCCACAGAGAGACAAGATGCCAATCAATCACATCATCGTTTTGGACAAGCGCCCAGAAGGCGAAGTCTCCAGCAGCAATTTCAAATTGATCAGTGCACCTACACCCGACCTGAAAGAAGGACAAGTGCTGATTCGCCATCACTATTTGAGCTTAGATCCTTACATGCGCGGACGCATGAACGCCGGCAAAAATTATGCACAACCGCAGCCCTTGAACGAGGTCATGATTGGCGGCACGGTGGGTGAAGTGGTTGAGAGTCAGCATGCCAAATTCAGCGTAGGTCAGACGGTTCAATGCATGGGCGGTTGGCAGGAATACAGCGTGATCAACGCCGATGTTCCAGGTGCAGTAAAAAATGTCAACACAAAAAACATTGCGATCAGTCATTACCTTGGCGCAGTCGGCATACCTGGTGTCACAGCGTGGTATGGGTTGAATAAAATCATTCACGCTTCCACCGGAAAAACTGTCACGGTGAGTGCAGCCAGTGGCGCCGTGGGCAGCGCGTACGGTGCGCTTGCCAAGGCCCGTGGTTGCCGTGTGGTCGGCATTGCAGGCGGTCAAGCCAAATGCGATTACGTGGTCAATGAATTGGGATTTGATGCGTGTGTCGATTACAAACAGCACAAAGACTACTTGTCGCTTTCTGGCGCATTGAAAGAAGCCTGTCCCAACGGCATCGATGGGCATTTCGAAAATGTGGGGGGCATGGTTCTAGATGCCGTCATGCTTAGAGCCAATGACTTTGCACGAATTGCCATTTGCGGCATGATTGCCGGTTACAACGGTGAGCCCCTGCCCATGACCCATCCCAGTTTGATTTTAAAGAGTCGCATGGCGATTGAGGGCTTTATTGTGAGTGAGCACTTGGAAGTATGGCCTGAAGCATTGGCCGAACTTTCTGCCTTGGTGGCATCGGGCCAACTTAAGCCGCGTGAGACGGTTGCTCAAGGCTTGGCCGCGGCGCCAGAGGCTTTCATGGGTCTGCTGAAAGGCCAAAATTTTGGCAAGCAATTGGTCAAGCTCATTTAAAGTTTGAAGTCTCTCCAAAGAAAGTCCCCCCATGAGCCCCCTTATTCTTCATCATTATCCGACCTCACCCTTTGCGGAAAAAATTCGCTTGATATTTGGTTTAAAACAACTGGCATGGCACAGCGTCATCATCCCCATGATCATGCCCAAGCCAGATGTCACGGCTCTCACAGGTGGCCATCGCCGAACGCCTCTTCTTCAAATTGGTGCGGATGTCTATTGCGATACCAGCCTCATTGCAGAAGTTCTAGACAAGTTACAGCCCACGCCCCATTTGTATCCTGCGTCTGTCAATGGAGTGTCACGCATTGTGGCGCAGTGGGCAGACAGTGCCGTGTTTGCAGCAGCCATGGCTTACAACTTTCAACCTTCAGGTGTTGCCGATGTGTTTCGTGGTGCGCCTGAGGAAGTTGTGAAGGCTTTTGTGGCCGATCGCTCTGCCATGCGAGGCGGTGCCCCTCGCATGTCGCCAGGGGAGGCTAGGG
>JBIKOZ010000241.1:0-3497 GCA_044357745.1 Limnohabitans sp.
GGCGGGCAAGCCCTTTTTGGCAGCCGAACCCACGGACTCAATTTTTTGGACCATGTTCATTTGCAGTTGAAATGGTGCCGTCAATAATTTATTCATGCGCCCCAACCTGCTGGGACTGGCCAGATGAACAAACAAGGTGTCCATGTCTGCGGTAATTTTGGCATCGCATGTTAAGTAGCTGAGGTCGGTGTAAAGCTTGGCAGTCCTTGGGTTGTAATTACCCGTAGAGAGATGGCCATAACGCTTCAAAAGGCGACCTTCACGCCGAGTCACCAACAACATTTTGGCGTGGGTTTTCAACCCGACAACACCATAGACAACCTGCGCACCCACTGACTCGAGTTGCTCGGCCCAATTGATGTTTGCTTCTTCATCAAATCTGGCTTTCAACTCAACCACCGCAGTGACCTCTTTTCCACGACGCACCGCTTCACGCAGCAAGTTCATCATGGCTGGGTCGCTGCCCGTTCTGTAGATGGTTTGCTTGATGGCCAATACATTCGGGTCCTCGACTGCTTCTTTCAGAAAAGACAAAACCCCATCGAAACTTTCGAAAGGTTGATGGATCAAAACATCACCCTTTTGCATCCGCGCAAAAATTGAACTTCCTTGTTGCAGTTGCTTCGGGAAACTAGAGTTGTAGCTAGGAAATAGCAAGGCTGGGTCTGCCACCAAATCAATCAATTGGCTAAGTCGGACCAAATTGACAGGCCCTGCTGCACGGAAAAGTGCTGTAGGGGGTAAGCTAAATTGATTCAGTAGAAATGCCGATAAGTGCTCGGAGCAACTGTCAGAAACTTCCAAGCGAAGGGCCTCACCATATTGACGATGTTGCAAGCCTTTTCGCAACGCAGTGCGTAAATTTTCAACCTCTTCCTCATCTACCGACAAGTCAGAATTTCTCGTCACTCGAAATTGAGAGAATTGGCCCACTTCGCGTCCTGGAAATAAATCGCTGAGGTGGGAGCGAATGACGCTTGACAGCAGAACAAAGGCTTTGCCGCTTCCAGCGACCTTAGAGGGAAGTGGAATCACCCTTGGTAAAACCCTGGGCACTTTCACGATGGCAATATCATTGGTTCGTCCAAACGCATCTTTGCCCGACAACTGAACGATAAAGTTAAGTGACTTGTTTGCGACTTGCGGGAAAGGATGCGCAGGATCTAATCCAACGGGAACAAGCAAGGGTTTTACTTCTCTTCGGAAATAGTCTTGCACCCATTTTTTCTGGACTGAGTTTCGCTCGCCATGGGAAAGTATTTGAATATTTTCTTTGCGCAAACTGGGAAGCAACACTTCGTTGTAAAGGCTGTATTGCTCAGCCACTAAATTTCTGGCTGTGTCGTAAATGGCTTCGAAGGTCTTGGTGTTGTATGCACCTTTGGCGTCTTTATTGCGAAAAGCACTCATGTGCAAATCAGCACGAACTTCAAAGAACTCGTCCAGATTTGAAGACACGATACACAGATAACGCAATCTTTCTAACAAGGGCACTTCTGGACGCTTAGCCCAATCCAAAACTCTCTCATTGAAAGCCAATAGACTGCCGTCGCGGTCTAGCAGTTCAACGTGAGAGGTCGCCACAGCAGAATTAGGAAAAGATCGAGTTGTCACAATTAGGCATCCATCAAAGAATTAAAACATCCTGGTAAGGATCAAAAGGCAGACGGAGCCATTTTTGACAGAATAGGTGACATTTTTATGACAAAAAGATGACTTAACTCAAATAGATCCTATTTGATGGCCGATTCGATACAGGCCAGCACAGGGGAGCTTCAACACATCAATGAACAACCCCGCCTTAAAGATATTGGGTTTTATTGTCACTGAAAATACACGAATCAGTCACATCAAAGAAATCTTTCATCTCGAGAATCCTCATAACAAAGGAGAACCTCATGAAAATTTCTATCGTCGGTGCGGGCTACGTCGGTTTAGTGACTGGAGGCTGCTTGGCAGAATTAGGGCATCAAGTCATGTGCATTGACAACGATGCCGCAAAAATAGCAACGCTGAATGCAGCGGGATTGCCTATTTATGAACCCGGCCTGCAAGAGCTCATGACGAGAAATAGAACAGAAGGACGAATTCAATTTACCACCAGCATGGCGGATGCTGTTGAACACGGTGAAGTTATTTTCATTGCAGTAGGCACGCCTTCTAAAGAAGACGGTTCTGCAGATTTACAGCACGTCCTAACAGTGGCATCACAAATAGGGCGCCACCTCAAAAAATTCAAAGTCATTGTGAACAAATCTACAGTGCCTGTTGGAACTGCCTATCGCGTACAAAAATGCTTACAAGACGAATTAACCAAAAGAGGGATTCAAGATTCTTTATTTGAAGTGATCTCGAACCCAGAGTTTTTAAAAGAAGGCGCTGCGATCAAAGACTTCATGCAACCCGATCGCATCGTCATTGGAATGGACAAAAGCGCCAATTACCAAGCGGTTCATCAAAAAATGGAGTTACTGTATTCAAGCTTTAACAGGCACCATGCACGCACCATTTGGATGGACGTGCGGAGTGCAGAACTGACCAAATACGCAGCGAATGCCATGTTGGCCACACGAATTTCATTCATGAATGAAATCGCTAACTTGTCTGATTTATTGGGTGCAGACATCGACAGCATTCGCAGAGGCATTGGCGCAGATCAACGCATTGGGCATGACTTTCTTTATGCCGGTACAGGTTACGGAGGCAGTTGCTTTCCCAAAGATACGCGTGCATTGATTCAAACTGCACTTGATTGTGGCAGCCAGATGAAAGTCGTAACCGCTGTTGAAAATGTCAATGACCAGCAGAAAACATTGATAGTGAGTCGCTTAATTCAGTATTTTGGCGAAGACTTTAGTGGCCTCAAATTTGCCGTGTGGGGCATGGCATTCAAACCCAATACCGACGACATGCGTGAAGCGCCAAGCCGCGTTATTGTGCAAGAACTTTTAAAACGCGGTGCAACCGTCAGTGCATTTGATCCTTTGGCTTCTAATGAGGGGTTGGAAGCCGTCAAACATGACACTCACAATGAAGCACATCTAAAACGCTTTAACATGGCCGACTCAGCTTACAGCGCTGCATCTAAAGCCGACGCACTTTTAGTCGTTACAGAGTGGAAAACCTTCCACCATCCCGATTTTGAAATCTTAAAAGAAAGCATGAATCAACTGCTGATTGTGGATGGCCGCAATTTGTATGAACCTCAATTGCTTCAAGACATGGGATTTGCCTACCAAGGCATCGGTCGACGTAATCAACTGGCACTCACTTTCAAAGCCAATCAACGACTTGCTAACAAAGAAGAAATCCCGGCATAACAATGCCTAAGGGATTTTTCTACCTGATCAGCGCTCAATTTGCTTCAGGGTTGGCAGACAATGCCCTGCTCATTTTGGGCATTGCTTTTTTGAGTGAGCAAGGCTACCCAGGTTGGTGGGCGCCGTTGCTCAAGTTTTCCTTCACTTTGTCCTATGTATTTTTAGCGCCTCTCATGG
>JBIKOZ010000242.1:0-3494 GCA_044357745.1 Limnohabitans sp.
GTTTGGGTGACAAGATGCCCGACGGCGTCATCTTGGGCGCACGCGGTGCCTATGGTTTGATGTCGCCCAAGTCTGCTTTGAACGACTGGTGGTGGGACTTGTACAGCAAGGCCTACAACGTGTATCCCGTTCAAGCGCCCTACCGAATGGTGCAATCCTTGTTGGGCTTGAAGCTGGCGGTTGAAAAAGCCATGATAGCCAATGGCGGTAAAAAGCCAAACGCTGAGCAGTTGGCAGCAGCCCTTCGCAATTCAGAATGGGATTCACCAGCCGGCAAGATTCGCATGGCATTGGGCGGTGGCCATCAAGCGGTTCAAGAAACAGCCATTGGCAAAACACGTTACGACGCTGCCAAAAAGATGGTGGTGCTTGACGACATCATGCGTTTCCCAGCAGAGTGCGTGAACCCACCTGCCAACATGAAGACTGAAGAGTGGATCAAAGCCGGTTTCCCTGGCGCCAAGGGTTGCCCATAAGTTAAGTCACCACTGCTGAACACAAGGATTTTTTAGCATGCTCACCATTTTGATTGACGGATTAACCTACGCTTCCTGGCTGTTCATTGTGGCGCTTGGTTTGACGCTGGTTTTTGGTGTGCTAAAAATCCTGAACATTGCACATGGCAGTTTCTACGCACTGGGGGCCTACGCGGCCGCCAGTTTTGTAGGCTGGGCCAGTGCCATGAAGTGGGCGCCAGGTTTTACGTTGGTGGCCATGCTCTTGGCTGCGGTTGCAGTGGCGGCACTGGTTGCGCCCCTGATTGAGCGCGGCTTGCTGCGTTTCTTTTATGGGCGCGATGAAGTGCTGTTAGTGCTCGTCACCTATGCCATGTTCCTTATTTTGGAAGATGCCACTAAATTGTTGTGGGGTGCCAATCCTTATTATGTTTCTGAGCCTTACAGCCTGTTTGGCAACATCGACATAGGCAACCAAACCTATGTGGGTTACGACTTTGCGCTGGTGGCACTTGCCTTGGTCGTTGGCTTGGCAGTTTGGTGGTGGTTGAACCGCACCCAGCAGGGCAAGATCATGATTGCTGTCATTCACAGCTCTGAAATTGCCTCCAGCATGGGCGTCAACATTTCACGCGTCTACATGGTGGCGTTTTCTGTCGGCATCTTTTTGGCCGCACTGGGTGGCGCATTCACAGCCCCCATGATTTCTGTTCAACCCGGTGTTTCGGTGGGCGTCATCATCGTGTCTTTTGCCGTGGTGATCATTGGCGGCCTGGGCAGCATTGAAGGTGCTGCCGTCGGTGCAATCATCGTTGGTTTGGCGCGATCGATGGCAGTTCACTTAGCGCCCGTTGCAGAACTGTTCTCTATTTATTTGGTCATGGCTGTGGTGCTGATGTTCCGTCCGGAAGGCCTGTTCCAGCGTATCCAAGCTCGAAAGATTTAAACCATGGCGAATCAATTAGGCACAACGGTGTCTTCCATTGCAACGCCTGTTCGATACACCGTGATGTGGTCTGTGGGCATTTGCATTGCATTGTCTTTGGCGGGCATGGTGATGCCGAAGTGGCTCACATTCCTCATTACCATGGCGGCAGCCAACGGGCTGGTGTCTCTTGGTATTGTGGTGCTCATGCGAGGCGGTGTCGTGCCGTTTGGCCAGGGCATGGTCTTTGCCATTGGGGGTTATGCCGCTGCTTTGTTGTCCAACAAGTTGGGCATCAAAGACGCACTCTTGCTAACTTTATGCGGCGGCGTGATTGCGGCCTTGATCGCGGCCCCCTTTGCGCCGTTGTTGTCGCGTTATCGCGGCATCTTTTTTGCCATGCTCACCTTGGCACTGTCGATGGTCACTTATGGCCTGCTCATGAAGTTGGAGGTATTGGGCGGGTCCGATGGTTTCAACATGGGCCGCCCCACTTTGTTCGGCCAAAAATTGCCCGATGAATCGGTCGGCTACATCATGTACGTTCTCACCATTTCGGTGTCTACGCTCATGGCATTGTTGGCGCGAATTTACTTCGACAGCACACGCGGCCTCATTACAGTGGCGGCCAAAGAAAATGAATTGCGTGTGGAATATTTGGGCGGCTCGGTGCGGCAAGCCATGGCCATCAACTTCATACTGGCCGCTTTTTGTGGCGGCTTGGGCGGTTCTTTGGCGGTCATGGCGCTCGGTCACATTGAGCCCAACTTCAGCTTTTGGACCACCTCGGGCGAGTTTGTTTTTGTGGCCATTTTGGCGGGCTGGCAGAGCGTGATTGCTTTGTTTGTGGCCAGCACCGTGCTTGAAGTGGTGCGCTCCTTCTCCAGCTCTTATTTTCCGAACACTTGGCAAATGTCTCTGGGCATCTTCTTGCTCATCGTGATTCGCTTTTTGCCGCGGGGCATTGGCTCACTGTGGGTGAAGGGGGGCAGCAAATGAAAGCTGTTTTACAAGCCCGCGATGTCGAGAAAAAATTTGGTGCCGTGGTGGCCGCCGCCAACATCAACATCGATATTTTTGCAGGGGAACGTGTCAGCCTGATCGGCTCCAATGGCGCAGGCAAAACCACCTTTGTCAACATGATCACGGGCTACCTCAAGCCAGACCAAGGGCAAATTTTGTTGGACGGTCAAGACATCACGCCCTTGTACCCAAGAGCCATTACTCACCTCGGTGTGGCGCGTTCATTTCAAATACCGCAGGTGTATGGCGAGCTCAACGTGTTGGACAACATGCTGGTGGCCAATGCCTGTCATGACCAGCGATTGAGTTTTTGGCAACCGGCTCGCCGGCGCCAAGCCATTGAACGCGCTGATGCATTGCTCGATCGATTTGCTTTGACCGAGCATCGTTCGCGCCGTGTGGCCGAGTTGCCTGGCGGCATTCGCAAATTGCTCGACATTGCCATGGCATTGACAAGCTCACCCAAACTTTTGTTGCTGGACGAACCTACCAGCGGCGTGTCTGCCGATGAAAAGTTTCCCATGATGGAAACCATCATGGCGGGCCTGGGTCAAGATCAATCAACGACGGTGCTGTTTGTCGAACACGACATGGACATCGTGAGCCGCTATGCAAGCCGAGTGGTTGCGTTTTACAGCGGTCGCATCATTGCAGACGACAAGCCTGAGGTCGCTTTGGCCACCGACGATGTACGTCGCTACGTCACAGGCGAGTTGCTGAGTGAGTAAGCCCTTGAAAGCCCCAAAGGAAAAAAAATGCTGAAGGTAGAAGGTCTCCATGTGGCCATTCAATCGGTCATCGCCCTGAGAGGGATGTCTCTCGAGGTAGTCGATGGCACCATGGTGGGCCTCATTGGTCGCAATGGCGCTGGTAAAACCACACTGCTTCGCTCGGTCATGGGCCATGTGCCGCCTACACAAGGGCGCATCACGTTCAATGGCCAAGATTTGACGGCGTTGCCAGCTCACGCCCGCGCGGCAATGGGCATCGGCTACATGCCTGAAGACCGTGGCTTGGTGCCAGAGCTCACGGTCGAAGAAAACATATTGATCCCGGTCTGGGCCAACCCTTCGCTGGATGCGCAAACGCGG
>JBIKOZ010000243.1:0-3489 GCA_044357745.1 Limnohabitans sp.
CACCGACAATTTACCCCCTGAAGAAATTGTCAAAGCCAAGGCGGCTGGCGTGGTGGCCTGCAAGCTCTATCCCGCAGGTGCCACCACCAACAGCGATGCGGGTGTGACCGATTTGAAAAAGATTTATCCCACGCTAGAGGCCATGCAAAAAGTGGGCATGTTGTTGTTGGTACACGGCGAAGTGACCAGCAGCGACATCGATTTGTTTGACCGTGAAGCGGCGTTCATCGACACCCAGCTCATCCCTTTGCGTCGTGATTTCCCTGAACTCAAAATTGTGTTTGAGCACATTACCACCCAAGACGCCGCCGATTACGTCATGGCCGCCGATCGCTTTGTGGGTGCCACACTCACTGCACATCATTTGCTTTACAACCGCAATGCTATTTTCACCGGCGGCATTCGCCCTCACTACTACTGCTTGCCCGTGCTCAAGCGAGAAACACATCGTGTGGCCTTGCTTCAAGCGGCAACATCTGGCAATGCTCGTTTCTTCTTGGGCACCGACAGTGCACCGCACCCTGCCCATTTAAAAGAGCATGCATCGGGTTGCGCCGGATGCTACACCGCGCATGCCGCATTGGAAATGTATGCAGAAGCTTTTGACAGTGTCGGCAAGTTAGCGCAACTCGAAGCCTTTGCCAGTTTCAATGGCGCCGATTTTTATGGCTTGCCACGCAACACGGGCAGCATCACCCTCAAGCGTGAATCTTGGACACCGCCAGAGAGCTTCCCATTGGGCGAAGCCGATTTAAAACCACTGCGCTCTGGTGAAGCCTTGCCATGGCGTGTGGCCTGAGCCCAATCGACTGGTCTGCGCCATGGCTTCAGGCTTGGCGTGAGTTGGGTGAGCCGATTGCCAAGCGTGTGGCACAAGGTGTGTCGGTTGACATGGCCTGCAACGAAGCTTTAAAAGCACCCAAAAATAAGCAAGCACAAGGTGCTTGCCACGTTGAATTTGTGCCGCAGTCTGAATTGCATGAAGGGATGGCTTACGAGCAGTTTGTTCATCAAACCAACAAGGTGCCGACGCGCGATGGCCTGCACGATTTTTTCAACGCCTTGTGCTGGTTGCATTTCCCCTTGGCCAAAAAACAATTGAATCAAGTTCAAGCTTCTGCCATCGCAGCGCAGGGTGTGAGAAGTGTGCGCGGGCCTGTGCGAGACGCGGTCACGGTGTTTGATGAAAACGCCACGCTCATTCAGTTGCCAGATGTTATTTGGCACGCTTTACAACGGCGGGATTGGCAACAGGCGTTGGTGATGCACAGGCCATTGTGGAAAGATGTCAAAGTTCAAATCTTTGGCCATGCCGCGCTGGAAAAACTGGTCAACCCTTACAAAGCCATCACCGTGCATCTGTGGCGAGTGCCTTCAAATTTGCCCTTGGCCAGCTGGGATGCCTGGTTGGCCCAAGATCTTCAGCCTGAAAAATTGGCATCGAAGCCTTTCCTACCTACGCCCGTTTTGGGAATACCTGGCTGGTGGGCGGCCAATGAATCGCCCGCCTTTTACCAAGACACGCAAGTCTTCCGCCCCCTAAGAGCGGGCAACTGAGCGCATTGGCGGGGCTCCAAAAAGCCAAGCTAATTCCGTTCAATTTTGAGGAATTAAGCAAGCTCACTTGATTTTGTTGCGGGCCCCCCTAATATTCGAGTTGTGCGCTTGGCCTTCGCTGGGCGGTGGACAGAAAATCCTCATGAAACGTATTATTTTATTTGTCTTAACCAACCTGGCAGTGGTGCTGGTGTTGGGCGTCGTGGCCAGTTTGTTGGGCGTGAATCGATTCCTCACCTCCAACGGTTTGGACCTGACGGCCCTGTTAGGCTTCGCCCTCATCATGGGCTTTGGTGGCGCTTTTATTTCGTTGCTCATCAGCAAGCCTGTGGCCAAGTGGAGCTCCGGTGTTCAGGTGATTGCGCAGCCCAGCAACGCTGACGAAAAATGGCTCGTTGATACCGTGCAGAAGTTGGCTGAAAAAGCCGGTATTGGCATGCCTGAAGTGGGTATCTTTGAAGGCGATCCCAATGCCTTTGCCACAGGTGCATTCCGTAATTCCGCTTTGGTTGCAGTGTCGACCGGTTTGTTACAAAACATGAACCACGAAGAAATTGAAGCGGTTCTGGCCCATGAAGTGGCGCACATTGCCAATGGTGACATGGTCACCATGGCCCTCATTCAAGGTGTGATGAACACCTTTGTGGTGTTCTTATCGCGTGTCGTGGGCTATGCCGTTGACAGCTTCTTGCGTAAAAACGACGAAGAAAATACCGGTCCTGGCATGGGCTACTGGATCACCACCATCGTGCTGGACATCGTGTTGGGCTTCGCTGCAGCCATCGTGGTGGCTTGGTTCAGCCGTCAACGCGAGTTCCGCGCAGATTCAGGCGCAGCTGATTTGATGGGCCGCAAACAACCCATGATGAACGCCTTGGCGCGTTTGGGGAGTCTGCACACCGCTGATTTGCCCAAGAGCGTGGCCGCCATGGGCATTGCAGGTGGCATCGGCCAGTTGTTCTCAACGCACCCGCCCATTGAAGAGCGCATTGCGGCTTTGCAAAATAGCCAATAGACCGCGCACTGCAAGTCAAAAAACGGGCCTTGATGGCCCGTTTTTCATGCACGGTAACGAATGGGACTGTTCTAAATTCTGCGTTGATTTATAGTCAACGAGTGCCCAGACTCATTCCCCCCTCGATTCAGCGCTTGTTGGCGCTGACCCACTTACAAAACTTGCGACGGTTTGATCGATTGCCTCCCACCGTGCGCGGCATGATTTGGATGGCCATTGGGGGCGTGATGTTCTCCATGCTGAACACCATCGCTCGTGTTTTTTCCATGCAAATGGACCCCTTGGAGGCGCAATTCTTACGCTACTTTTGTGGCCTGATCGTGATGCTCCCACTGCTCTGGTATCAGGGCATCGGCGCTTATGTACCGAACGATCTGAAGGGCCAATTCTGGCGCGGTGGCGTGCACACCATCGGCATGTTGTTTTGGTTCACCGCTTTGCCGCAGATTTCTTTGGCCGACATGACCGCCATTGGCTTTACAGTACCTATTTTCATCATGCTGGGCGCTGCGTGGTTCTTGGGAGAGCCGATGCGCAAAGACCGTTGGATTGCCGCAGCCATTGGTTTTGCCGGCGTTTTGTTGGTGGTCATGCCCAAAATGTCGGGTACAGGCGGTTGGTACAACTTGGTCATGCTGGCGTCTTCGCCCATTTTTGCAGCTTCGTTCCTGATTACCAAACATCTAACGCGTACCGAAAAATCAGGCGTCATCGTGATGTGGCAATCCATCACGGTGACTTTGTTCAGCCTTCCTTTTGCACTTCTCAATTGGCAACAACCCACGCTGTGGCAGTGGGCAGGTTTTTTCGTGGCCGGTGTTTTAGGAACAGTAGGCCATTACTGTCTGACCCAAGCATTCAGCGTGGCAGACATTTCAGCCACTCAATCGCTTCGATTCCTGGATTTGGTGTGGGCT
>JBIKOZ010000244.1:0-3487 GCA_044357745.1 Limnohabitans sp.
AAGGCGTTCGTCCCGATGGTGATCTGCGCGCCGAAAAGGCCGGTCATGACGCCAATGATGATTTACGCGCTAAAGTAGGTGTGCGTGTTGACGAAGACTTAAAAGCTGCCAAGGACATTGTCAAGCCTGACAACGATTTGCGAGCTGAGAGGGAAGGCGTTAGCAGCAATGATCTAAGCGCTCCCAAAGAAGGTATTTCTAGTGGTGATTTAAGAGCCCCTAAGGACGTCCTGGCTTCTTTGGACGATTTACTTGCGCCCAAAGAAGCCTTGAAGTCAGACGCTGATTTGCGAGGCCCAAAGGAGCTGGTCTCATCTAATTCCGCAGCTGGACTTTCAAGCACAGACCCCACTGCATTTTTAAAGTCTGGCCGTTCAGAATCGAAAGAATCAAACGCTGATGTCGAAGATTCTGCAAGCACCAGCGAAGTAGCCTCTGCAGTAGCTGCTGCGGGTGCCAATGAGCCGTCCATCGCTCAACGCCCAGAGCCTGAAATGGACTTCCCTGCAAGGGTCGTTCACTTAAAAATTGAAAATGACAACCTGCGTTCAGCGCTGGACAAGCTTGAGTCTGAGCCTTGAGACCCATCTCAAGTCAAAGAACACTAAAAGGTAATCGATATGAGCACTGATAAAAAACACGACAAAGTCGAAAAAAGCCCGCCCACAACGGGTTCAGCCAAGAAGCATGATGATCATGCTGCTGACCACTCGACTGCAGCCCCGCCAACCGCCGTTCAATCTCATGAGGAAGAATTGGAAGGCATCAAAATGTTGGCGCTTGACTCCGCGGAATTGGCTACACGCTCCGCCAATTTAGCCACACATGCCGGCGAGCACATGAGGGGTGTGATCGTCAAATTGGAAACCGCTCAAACCAAACAGCGCAAGCACACCCTCATCATTTTTGCAGTGGCGGGCAGCTTGATGATGATTGCCGCCATGGTTTTTGCAGGCATGGCCATCAGCCTCAAGTCACGCATCAGTCAACTCGATGGCATGGTTTCTGCGGTGGGCAAACGCATCGGAGAACTTGATGCAGCCATGGAAATGGTTGGCTCAGTGAATGAAGCGCTGCAAGAGATGGTCGGCAAGCAAGAAGGCATTGCAACTGCGCAGGGCAAACTGGAAGCCCGCATTGGCGAGTCCATCAAAAGTGCGCAAGGCGTCCCCGAAGAAACTGCCAAACAGTTGGACGCTAAAAATCAAATTTTGGCCAAACAAGTTCAATCATTAGATGGTCGCTTACAAGCACAAGCCAACGCCATCAAAGCGATGTCAACCATCATGCAAAAAGTTCAGGGTAACCTGACCGATACCAATGGTTTGAAGCGCGAGATGGAGGCACTCGCTCGCATCCAGAAAGACCGTCAGACTGCGGAGTCTCAAGCCAGTGCGCAAGCCAGTGCTGCGACGCTGCAAGCGGTACAGCAAGCCGCCCAACAAGCCGCTGCAGCCGCCAGACAAAAAGAAAAGATGGTGCAATACCCCAGAGCCCAAGCTGCAGATGCTCAAGCTGCTGGGAGCGGTGGTGTTGTGAGTGTCAAACCCTAAACACTCACCTGACTCCTAGCGGGTCGCCCCATGGGGCCGATGCGCTTGGAATTTAGTTGCTGGTGTTGTTCAAAATGGTGCCCTGACGCAGATCGTACTTGTTCAGTTTTTCGATCAGAGTGGTGCGCTGTAAATTCAAAAGACGGGCTGTTTGAGACACATTGCCGTCAGTTCGTTGCAAAGCTTGCACGATCAGATCGCGCTCAATGTCGGCCAATCTGTCCTTCAAAGACAAACCCTCAGGCGGCAAACTGGGAAGGCCCTGGGCAAGCATGATGATGTGCTCCACCTCATTGTGGTTGTCCATTGCTTGATCGGGTGTGGGGTTGGCAAATGGATTCATGACATCTGCATTCGCACTTTGATTTTCAATGCTCGCGCTCGAGACCACCGGCAATTCTGATTCAACTTGCGGCATGCCGGCCAGGCGTTCTGCCTGTATAAATTGCAATCCTTTGGGGAGCAAGGTTGGGGGCACTGTGTTGAGTTTCAGTTGTTGGCCGCTGAACAGCGTGCTAAAACGATCGACCAAATTAGACAATTCACGAACATTGCCAGGCCACCCATAGTCTTGCAAAGCCCCCATGAAATCTGCCGCAAAGGTGATGGGCGTTTGGCCCTTTTGCGCGAAGTGGGAAGAAAAGTGCGCCAGCAACACCGGTACATCTTGACTGCGCTGCCGCAAAGCCGGTGTATTCAATGGCAGTACATTCAAGCGGTAGTACAAATCTTCGCGAAAACGCCCAGCGGTAATTTCGTGCTCTAAATCTCGGTGGGTGGCGGCCACAACGCGCACATCGACGGGAATCGACTTCGTTCCGCCCACTGGGTCGACTTTTCTTTCTTGCAAGACCCTCAGCAATTTAACTTGCATGTCGAGGGACAGGTCACCGATCTCATCTAAGAAGATGGTGCCGCCATGGGCCAGCTCAAATCGACCGACGCGGTCTGTCATGGCGCCTGTGAAAGAGCCTTTTCTGTGACCAAAAAGTTCACTTTCTACCAATCCTGTCGGAATGGCGGCACAGTTGATGGGCACAAAATTGGCCTGTGAACGGTCTGATTGATCGTGCAGCGCCCTGGCCACCAGCTCTTTACCGGTGCCGCTTTCGCCTGTAATGAGCGCAGTGGCCATCGAAGAAGCCACCCTTGCAATCATGGTTCGAAGGGCTTCTGCGCTGGGGCTTGCGCCGATAAAGGGGTGAAGAACTTGCTGTGTGGCCATTAAACGTTGGGGTCAGCCATGGAGTTTTGGGCTGAATTCATGAGAGTTATCAATACACGTGTGTATCTAGCTTAGAGGAATTAAACTCAAATGTCGGAAAACCGTCAAGACTTCTTTTATCGTGGCATCCTATATCTGTACCGCCGTTGTTGAAATGCCTCAAGAAACACGTCATCCTGTCGAATCAGAGGATGAAGGGCGCTATCGCCCCATTACTTAGAAGGATGAACCCATGAAACGTCTCGCCTACCTGCCTGCTGTGACCTTCGCGCTTGTGATTTTAGGTTTGAGCGGCTGTAAGTCAATTGATCTTGCTATTTCAAACATGGCGCCCGTCGCCAACAATTCACCCGTCGCCAGTGGTCAATTGACTGCGCCTTTGGTTGAAAAGCGTGAAACGCTCACTGCTACCGGTTATGCAGTGATCACGGTTCAAAACTCCAAGAACCCATCACAACAAAGGTTGATGGCCATTCGCGCCTCCAAACTGGACGCCTATCGCAATTTGACCGAGCAGGTCTATGGTCAGCAGGTTGACGCTTCGTCCACCGTGTCCGACATGGTTGTGCTGAACGACACCTTCAGAACCAAAGTTGAAGGCATTATTTATGGTGCTCAACTGGTCAGCATCACGCCAGTGGGCGAGGACACCTATGAAACCACTTTGTCATTGGACAAAACAGTGGTTCAAGACTTGCGCCTCCTGTTC
>JBIKOZ010000245.1:0-3478 GCA_044357745.1 Limnohabitans sp.
CATGGTGAGCAACTCTAAACAGTTGTCAAAAGTGGCGGTATCTGATTGGCCAGCAAAGCTGATGGGGTAGAGCTTTTGCAAGTCGTCGCCCAGCACAGGTGAAGACATCACGCCTTCACGCGCCTTCATCCAGTTGTAGTTGCCTTTGACAGTGTTGATTTCACCATTGTGCGCAACATATCTGTAGGGGTGAGCCAATGGCCACTCGGGAAAGGTGTTGGTGGAGAAACGTTGGTGCACCAACCCAAGTGCGGACACACAACGCTCGTCTTGCAAGTCAAGGTAGTAGGTACCCACTTGATCGGCCAACAGCAAACCTTTGTAAACCACGGTGCGGCTTGACATGCTGGGGATGTAGTACTCGTTGCTGTGCTTCAGCTTCAGATTTTGAATGGCGGCACTGGCTGTTTTGCGAATCACATACAGCTTGCGTTCCAACGCGTCTTGCACAATCACATCGGCACCCCGCCCAATGAAGATTTGCTTCAGTACAGGTTCTTTTTCACGCACGGTGGGTGACATGGGCATGTCGCGGTTGACGGGCACATCGCGCCAGCCCAACAAAACTTGACCCTCGGCTTTCACAGCACGCTCAAGTTCTTGCTCGCAGGCCATCCGAGATGCATGTTCTTTAGGCAAGAACACCATGCCCACGCCGTACTCACCTTGGGCAGGCAAGGTCACGCCCTGCTTGGCCATCTCTTCTCGATAAAGCGCATCAGGCAACTGAATCAAGATACCTGCACCATCGCCCATCAACTTGTCGGCACCCACCGCACCCCGGTGGTCCAAGTTTTCAAGAATCTTCAGCGCTTGCGTGACGATGGCATGCGTTTTGGCGCCCTTGATATGGGCCACAAAGCCCACACCACAAGCGTCGTGTTCTTGAGAAGGGTCATACAGACCGGTTTGTTGCAAAGCTAATTTTTCGGCAGCCGAAGTCATGGCGCACTCCTAGAGATATTTCGCGGGAATAAGAGCATATTGCATTGCACCAAAAATTCCAAGAAAATTAATTGGGGTCAGATCAACATTAATTTCATATATTTTTAAAAGTCAATTAATTGGGGACAGATCAAATTGAGCATTAAAGTAATCATTTAAAGCCTCATGTAGGCTCAAATTCAGGCTTTTGGGAGTTTATTGAAGGGTCTGCCGGCTTTTTGCGGCAGGATTTGACGTTGCGTGGTCTTTTCCAAAGACTTTAGAAATTCAGGACGACCCACAACTCGCCCTTTTAAGGCTGATTCCGTCAAATCTTTTGCAATGGCAGCAGACAAACCGCCCGCAACAAACTCCGCATAGGCGGCCTCTCGTGCAAATGGCGTGTTGCCTAAGCCCCAATAGAGCGCGTGCGGTGTCACCAATTTATCAATTTTTTGACCCGTCAGGTGCCTGTAGCTAGACCAGTTAAAAGCCTCAGCGGAATCGGACACACCTGCTCTCACAGGGTTCAAGTCAATGTAAGCCATGCATGTCAGCAGATAGGCTTCAGAATCAACCAGCGAAGATTTGTAGCGCCCCTCCCAGAGCGTGCCGCTTCTGTTGTGGCGCGTGTTGAAGTGGCGTACGTAGGTCCGCCCCACGGACTGCATCATCAAAGACATCGCCTCTTCGCTGGGGGGCGTGAGCAACATGTGAAAGTGATTGTCGAGCAACACATAGGCATTCACAGCCACTTTGTGCCTCTGCGACTCTTCTAGCCACAGGCTGTAAAGCGTCTGTCGATCGGTCTCGTCCAGCACGATGGGCTGGCGATTGTTTCCCCGCTGAATCACATGATGCGGGTAACCTGGTAGGGCTAGACGGGGTTGGCGGGCCATGCCTGAATGCTAACCCGAAAGAAATTAATGTTGATCTGACCCCAATTAAGGGTAACGCGATGCAAGGGATTCGGTGAGGCCGAATTCGGCCAGGAGGGCTTGGAGGTGGTCGGCGGCGTCGGCTTTGGGACGGCCTGTGTAACGGGCCAGGATGAGTTCGTTTTTCATGCTGTGCTCCCAGCCCACCAATTCGGTGACTGTGACTGCGTAGCCTTTGGATTCAAGGTAGAGGCACCGCAGCACATTGGTGAGTTGACTGCCAATTTCGCGGGTGTGCAGCGGGTGTCGCCAGAGTTGGGCCAGCGGGGTGCGCGACAAGTTGAGGGCTTTGTTGTGGCGCAACTTGGCGGCCACCTCGGCTTGGCAACAAGGCACCAAGACCATGGCGCGGGCCTGTTTCAGAAGTCCAAAGGCAATGGCGTCATCGGTTGCGGTGTCGCAGGCGTGCAGCGCTGTAACCACATCGATTTGCGATGGCATGAGATCAGACAGCGAAGACTCTGTCACCGAGGTGTTCAAAAAACTCATGCGCAAAAAGTCCAAACGCTTGGCCAACGCACGTGAAGCCTCGACCAATTCTGAACGTGTTTCAATGCCGTAAATATGGCCTTGTGCCAAACCTTTGAAGAACAAGTCGTAAACGATAAAACCGAGATAAGACTTGCCCGCACCATGATCGGCCAAACTGAGCCCTTGCGGCGGCATGGCTGCACTCTTCACCCCTGCAGTCGCCTCCCCTGAAGACTTTGCCGCATCTTCTTCAGACAACTCTTCCAATATTTTTTCTATGAATTGAAACAAGTGCAGCACCTGTTTCAATTTGCGACGCGAGTCTTGGTTCAGTTTGCCCTCACGCGTGAGGATGTGCAGCGCTTTGAGCAACTCAAGCGATTGCCCTGGTCGCAGGTCCAAATCCGGTGGGCGGGTGTCTGATGGTTTTGACTTAACTGGATTTTTTTTCATCTGTATCATTCTGAGGCCTAGAAGCCCCCACCTCCAAAGCTTGCCAGCCCTCTAAACCCAACTGTTGGAGAGTCGCCATGTTGACTTCAAAAATAGCCTCTGCATCAGGAAAGGCAGCCACCGCACGGTCAATGCTGGCCTCCCGAATCAAATGCAAAGTGGGGTAAGGCGATCGGTTGGTGTAATTGGTGATGTCGTTTTCATCGGTACCAGCAAACCGATACTGTGGATGAAAACTGGCAATTTGAATTTCACCCTCTAAGTCCAACTCGAACAAACAGCCATCGGCCACATCTAAAAAATCGTTGTAGTCGTCAAAATTTTGCAATAAGTGCTGAATCACGAGCAGGGTGGTATCTCGCACCGAAGGTTCCAGTGCCACCAGCGCTTTCAACTCTTTCAGTAAATCATCCCTCAGATCGTTCAAGTGCTGGGCGGCACTCACCACACAATGCACCTGCCCTTTGACATGAACCGCTTTGGCAAAAGGACACAAGTTCAAACCAATCACTGCGCGCTCTAACCAAACCAGGGTGTCATTCACCATGATGCGCGCCGCTTCAGACTCTGGCGCGGCTGAAGCGGCTGAGGCCACTGAATTGATTGGCGAAAATGGCGAGGACATTGGCGTCATGCAGCAGGTGTTTGTCGGTTCAAATTTTGTGCAATCATCATAGACAACACAGTGCCCA
>JBIKOZ010000016.1:0-12177 GCA_044357745.1 Limnohabitans sp.
TTGATCATCGTCGCAGTCGCTGCACTGTTTGGATGGATTTTGTCGATTGAACAAGTGCCACAAAAACTGACAGAGGTCATGCTGTCAATTTCCACCAACCCCTATGTATTGCTTTTGATCGTCAACATACTTTTGATTTTGGTCGGTATGTTTCTGGACAGCACGACTGCAATTTTGGTCATTGCACCCATCATTGCCAAGCCTCTGATCGCGGTCGGGGTTGATCCTGTGCATTTGGGTATGGTCGTTGTTTTCAACCTCATGGTAGGTTTACTAACGCCGCCAATGGGACTTGCGCTTTACCTTGTGGCCGACATTGCCAAGGTCACCATGAGAGACGTCCTTAAAGAAATGCTGCCTTATTATGTTCCGCTCCTTATCACATTGCTGCTGATCACCTACGTGCCTGCCCTGACAACTTGGTTACCTCGACTTGCAATGGGTGGGCCATGAAAAATAAGCCTTCCAATTTGAACGCAGACTTCCCGATCGTCGATGCACACCAGCATTTTTGGAATATCGAGACAAACTATCACCCTTGGTTGCGAGATCAGCCTCCCATTGCATTTCGATATGGCGACTACAGCGCAATTCGAAAGCAGTATTTACCGAACGATTATTTCGCCAGCGTTTCGCCACACAATGTTGTGAAGACGGTTTACGTAGAGGCCGAATGGGATCCAATGGACCCCATCGGAGAATCGCGCTACATTGCAAAGTTACGTCGCGAAACAAATTTCCCAAATGTCACAGTTGCACAGGCCTGGCTAGACCGAGATGATTGTGCTTCGGTGCTTGAGCAGCAAGCGGCGTTTGAGTTTGTGCGCAGCGTCAGGCATAAACCCAGAGCCAACTCTTCCCACAAAGATGCTGCGCCCGGAGGCATGAACGATGCCAAATGGCGCGCAGGATTTGGGCGGCTCGCACCCTTAGGCTTGCATTTCGATTTGCAGACGCCGTGGTGGCACCTCGCCGAGGCAGCGCGCTTGGCATGCGATTTTCCTGACACAACAATCATCCTCAATCACACAGGTCTACCTAGCGACCGCAGCGATGAAGGACTTGCCAACTGGGAGCGCGCAATTAAAACACTTGCGTCTTGCCCCAATGCCATGATCAAAATTTCAGGCTTAGGTCAACGGGGCCAAACATGGACGGTTGACGCTAATCGCGCCATCGTCTTAAAAGCCATCGAAGCATTCAGCCCGGCTCGCGCGATGTTCGCCAGTAACTTCCCAGTTGACAGCTTGTGCGCTAGTTTTGATACCATTTTCACAGGGTTCCGTACGATCGTCTCAGACTTTTCTGCGTCAGAGCAACGCGCCTTGTTCCACGATAACGCCATACGCATTTACAACATGGAGTAATACATGGAAAAACTACGAATTGGCTATGTTGGCATCGGTCTGATGGGCCTGCCCATGACACTGCGCCTGCTTCAGCTTGGTTACTCGGTAACTGTCTTTGACATTCTGTCAGAACGCACTGATATAGCTTGTGCGGCAGGCGCAAAACTGGCAGCCACACCCGCACAAGTAGTGCATGAGAACGACATCATTCTGCTCAATCTACCTACAACCGATGCCGTTGAAATGGCCGTCTTTGGTGAACATGGTGTTGCAACAGCAATTCGCCCACCGCAACTGATTGTCGATTTCTCCACGGTCAAAGTCGACAAGGGTCGAGCTTTCTCAGCCAAACTGCGAGATCAAACGGGTTGCGGTTGGATCGACGCGCCAGTCTCAGGCGGACCACCGGCCTGTGCTGCTGGAAACTTAACCATCATGGCAGGTGGCGATGCTGCCGAAATCGACCGAGTGCGCCCTTTGATGGCCAATATTGCAGGGCAATTCACCTGGATGGGCCCGTCAGGCGCAGGCTTGACTGCGAAGATGATCAACCAACTGATTGTGGGTTGCACACACGCAGTCATGGCCGAAGCGGCTGTTCTTGCCGAAGCCGCTGGCATCGACGCAGCCCGCATTCCCAAGTGCCTGGCGGGCGGTTATGCCGACAGCTCGATGCTACAAAAACTCTATCCAAGAATCATTGAGCGAGATTTCGCGCCACAAGGTTATGCGCGTCAACTTCTCAAAGATCTTGAAATGTTGAACGAATTCGCCGGCGGCTTGAAGGCCCCACTGCCAATGTCCGGTCAGGCTTTGACGCTGTATCGCATGCTGATCCATCTGGGTCATTCAGAGCTTGATACTGCCGCGGTATTCAAGCTGTATGAGCCAGCTCCAGCTTTGAAAATCTAAGGGAGAAAATCCAACCCCTATGGGATGAATGAACCCCTTCTACCTGAGTTGGTGAGTGATCAGAATTTTTAAAATCGTCCAATGAAGGGGCTCCTTGAACAAATCCACCTTTAACCACATCGCAGTCGTTGGCGCAGGCGCCGTTGGTAGCTTTTATGGTGCCATGCTCGCCCGAGCTGGACACAGGG
Organism: Limnohabitans sp.; assembly: GCA_044357745.1. Classification (GTDB taxonomy): domain Bacteria; phylum Pseudomonadota; class Gammaproteobacteria; order Burkholderiales; family Burkholderiaceae_C; genus Limnohabitans_A. Next base: position 2,450 of record JBIKOZ010000016.1, read on the forward strand.
TGACGCTCATTGGCCGCCCGGCACATGTGCAAACGACAACACGCGACGGCTTGAAATTGGATTTAGCAACATCCTCTGCAACCGAGATCGTCCGGGTAGAGGCCAGCATTGATTTATCAAGCTTGCGCACAGCCGACTTGGTATTGTTCTGCGTCAAATCAACAGACAGCGCCTCAGTCGCTCATCAAATGGCGCCCTACCTTGCACCGCACGCTTTGATCATGAGTTTGCAAAACGGTGTTGAAAATGCAGCCCTGATTGCACAACATGTACCCCATGCAGTCATCCCCTCTGTGGTCTACGTGGCTGCCGAAATTCCTGCGCCAGGGTGTGTCAAGCACCATGGTCGCGGTGAGCTTGTGATCGGCACGATGCAGATTTCACGACTGATCGATTCGCAAAAAACTCTGAGTGAAATCGCGATGCTGTTTGATTCAGCAAAGGTTCCGGTTCAGATTTCGCAAAACGTCATGGCCGAGTTGTGGTCCAAATTGATGATCAATTGTGCTTTCAATGCCATTTCAGGTATAGCCCAAATTCAATACGGGAAACTTGCAGCCTTGGCCTCAGTGCGCAGCACGCAGGAAGCTTTAGTTAGGGAAGTCATTGCCGTCGCCCACGCCGATGGCATTCATTTATCTGAGGCTGTCGCCCTGCAAGCCGTCGCGCAAATATCTGTCACGATGGGAAGTCAAAAATCATCCACCGCACAAGACATGGCGCGCTCGAAACCCAGTGAAATTGACCATCTGAATGGGTTCATTGTGAGACGTGGAGAGGCGCTTGGGGTGCCGACGCCCGTTAACCAAGCCTTGTTCGCAATTGTCAAACTGGTTGAATCCACTTACCCCGCTCATGACTAAGTTAGAAGTCCCCATGGAGTTTGTTCAAGCTTTGAACGAACTGGGTCTTTCAAACGCTTCTTCCTTGTATGGCAAGCCTCTCACTGGCGGCGTGTCGTCTGATATTTGGTGCATTGAGACAGAAAAAGGATTTGTTTGCGCCAAGCGCGCTTTGTCTAAATTACGGGTGGCTGCCGATTGGTATGCGCCGGTGGAGCGCAACCTTTTTGAAGCCCGGTGGTTGCAAGTTGCCCAACAAGCCTCTGCAGCTTGTGCGCCATCATTATTGGGGCAACACCCAACGCTGGGGGTATTGGTCATGGAATACCTTGACCCTGCACACCATCGCCTCTGGAAGCAAGAATTGCATGCTGGCAAAGCTGACGCGCACACTGCCCATGCCATGGGGCACATACTGTCGAAGATTCACAGTTATGCAGCAAGAAATAGCCATTTGGCCAGTGAGTTTCCAACTGACACCATATTTTTTGAAATCAGATTGGCGCCCTACTTACTCGCCACCGCAGAGCGCCATCCCAAACTAGCGCACGCATTAGAGGCGTTGGTATTGCAAACTCAAAGCAATGCCAAGACCTTGGTGCATGGCGACGTCAGCCCTAAGAATATCTTGTTGGGATCTCAGGGCCCCGTGTTGTTAGATGCAGAGTGCGCCACTTGGAGTGACCCTGCATTTGACTTGGCGTTTTGTTTGAACCACTTGTTGCTCAAATGTTTGTGGACGCCTTCTTCATCGTCAGATTTTTTGCATTGCTTTGAAGTTCTGAGCAACAGCTACTTGCAATCCGTAGATTGGGAGCTGCCCAGTGAACTTGAAGCAAGAGCCGCTCGACTGCTACCGGGCTTGTTGCTGGCCAGAGTGGATGGCAAGTCGCCTGTCGAATATGTCACTGAAGAACATCAACGCGATTTCATCAGACGCGTCGCCAGCACATTACTCATCAAGCCAGCAAGCTCTTTGCGAGAAATCGCCCATGCATGGGCCAAGGACCTCAAGACATGACAGCTTCTACCATCAAATCTATCTTCGCACGACGCGTCTGGGACAGTCGCGGGCGACCCACGGTCGAAGCTGAAGTCATTCTCAACGATGGCTCACTGGGCCGCGCCATTGCACCTGCTGGCGCATCGAAAGGAACGCGAGAGGCCCTTGAATTAAGGGATGGGGGTGATCGGTTTGGCGGACTGGATGTGATGCAGGCCGTCGGACATATCAACGGTGAAATTTCAAGGACACTCGTGGGGACAAAGGCTGACAACCAGTCTGTTCTTGATCAGACGCTCATTGACCTGGATGGAACCCTCAACAAATCAAGATTAGGCGCAAATGCAACTTTGGCTGTTTCGATGGCCGCAGCACATGCCATGGCCGCTGCCTCTGGCATGCCCTTATACCGTTACCTGGGTCATGGGAAAATTGGACGCTTGCCCATGCCTCAAATTCAAATTTTTGGCGGTGGAGCGCATGCAGGCCGCCGTGTCGATGTTCAAGACTTCATGGTGGTCTGTCCTGGCGCCGTCAGTTTCGCTCAGGCTTTGGAGTGGACCGCGGAAGTCTACCGCCATGCTGGATTACTGATGGCGCAACGCGCATCACTTTATGGCGTTGCAGACGAAGGGGGTTGGTGGCCTGACTTTTCAAGCAACGAGCAAGCACTGGAGATGCTCGTACTGGCCATTGAACGCGCAGGCTTCGTTCCTGGAGATCAAGTTGCAATTGCTTTGGACATTGCAGCCTCCGAATTTGGGCAAAAGGGCCAATACCGCCTAGGACTTGAATCCCGGGCCCTGGACTCCGACGGCATGATTGAAATGCTGTTGGGATGGATTGCGAAATACCCCATCGTCTCGATTGAAGACCCTTTGGCAGAAGACGATCCGGTGGGTTTCGCACGCTTTACCAAAGCCATTGGCCATCGACTGCAAATTGTGGGCGATGATTTTTTGGTCTCCAATTCGAGCCTCATTCAAGAGGCCGCCAAGTTAGGCGCTGCCAACACGGTACTGCTCAAACCCAACCAACGAGGTACGCTCAGCGAAACCTTGCAAGCTTGGGAAATGGCAAAAGAGTTGGGCTATTCAGCCATCGTGTCCGCCCGCTCAGGTGAAACCGAAGATACCACCATCGTCGACCTGGCCATTGCTTGGGATGTGGGCCAACTCAAAGTCGGATCGTTTGCCAGAAGTGAGCGCATGATCAAGTGGAACCATGCTCTGCGCATTGAAGAACAACTTGGCGCGCAAGCCAGTTTTGCTGGCGCTAGCGTTTTTCGAAAAACTCACTGAACTTCTATACCCGCCATGGGTCACAAAATGCTGGAACGAAGGTGGCAGCGTCTGGTGAATGAACTACGCTTGGTCCAAACTCGACACCTGATTGGTTAAAGTCGTTCTGCGCAAATCTCGAACTTCATTGGGGTCGTAGCGTCGAGCACGGTGCATTGTGACGCAGTTGTCCCACATCACCAAGTCCCACGGGCGCCAGACGTGCGCATGCACAAATTGGCGCTGCGTCGCATGTTCGTTGAGATCGCGCAAGAAGGAACGCGCTTCTGGCATGGGCCATCCCTCAATGGTGCCAGCGTGACTGGACAAGTAAAGTGAAAGACGAGCGGTATGGGGATGTCGCCGCACAAGCCGCTGCCTCACTGGCGCCCACTTTTCCCGCTCAGCATCAGTGAAATCATCAAATCCCAGGACACCTCGCGAAAAAACTTGACTGTGCGCGCAAATCAAATCATTGACCTCCGCCTTGGTCGCCTCGTCCAAGGCTTCATAGGCAGCACGCATGTCAGCAAACTCCGTATTCCCGCCCTTAGCAGGAATCTTTCGCGCAGACAGAAGTGAGTATTTAGCGGGCACATCCTTGAACGAACTGTCAGAGTGCCACAACAAGTTGCCAAGACCGAACAAGCGCCGACGGTCATCGCGGGGAAGCAATTCGCCATGCTTGTCGATGTTCGAGATGTCATTCAATTCCATGCTCAGACGCCTGTCTTTGCCAGACTCGATGTCGCCGGTCGCTTCCTCCAGCAAACCAAGCTGGCGGCTGAATGCGACCTGCTGCTCATCTTTCAGGTGCTGATCATGGAATACCAGCACGCCAAAACGGTCCATGCCTTGGTGAATTGCGGCAAGCTCTTCATCTGTGAGGGTACGGGTCAGATCAATGCCTGAAACTTCACCGACAAAATTCGGTCTGGTCGGTTCAACGGGTTGGATGATGTGTGAAATAAAAACCTCTGCACAAAATTGACGGAAGAATATTCAAACCTTGCTTCGATCGAAATACTTCATTCGATTTCTAAACTTAAAGCCAGGAAACGTCAAGCGTTACTGATGTAAAAACTGCGATCTTTTCATTCTCTCAACAAAGAATGATCAAATTCAGGGGGCGAGATCATCATCTGATTGCGTTAAAGGGGTCAAATCTGAACGCATATAAAAGTTGATTCCGTATATATATTCGTGGCTATCTTCTTCTGCCAATTACTTAAATCCCACCCGGTCCAGCATCTGCTGCACCTTGATTTGATTCATGCCCACGGCACTCACTGGCAAGACTTCATTTTTGAAGCTACCTCCCGACATGGCTTTCAGTGCCACATTGTCGAAGCTCACACCCCTGGCTGCAGGCCATTCGTTGTTGCCATTGGCGAAATGATTTTGTGCCGATGTGCTGGCCAGATATTCCAAAAACTTCAAAGCATTTTCTTGATTTTTTGAATTCTTGGCCACTGCACCGCCTGCAATGTTCAAGTGTGTCCCCCAACTCGACTGGTTCGGAAAGACCACGCTTACTTTTTCAACCAAGGCTTTGTCGGCTGCATTGGCAGAGCGCATCAGGCGCGCCAAATAATAAGTGTTGGTCACAGCCACAGCGCATTCGCCAGATGCCACACCTTTAATTTGATCGGTGTCACCACCCACAGGATTTCTGGCCAAATTGTTCACAAGCCCCTTCAACCAAACTTCAGTTTGTTGGGGCCCCATGTGCTCGGTCATCGCACCAAACAAGCTGAGGTTGTAAGGGTGTGAGCCAGAGCGTATGCAAAGCTTGCCCTTCAATTTGGAATCAGCCAATTTCTCATAGGTCTCAACGTCAGACTTTTGCAATTTGAGCTTGTCATAAACAATGACTCGCGCGCGCGTCGACAAACCAAACCAAGGAATACCCCCATTGTCAGAGCGCTTAGCTCTGAGATTTTCAGGAATCGCTTCTTCAAGCAATTTGGATTTGACTGGCAAAAACAAACCCTCAATTTCCGCACGCCACAACCTCGCTGCATCGACAAGCAAAATGACATCCGCGGGAGAGGCTTGGCCTTCAGCTTTCAAGCGCGTCAAGATGCCCGCGTCATCTGAATCAACACGGTTAATTTTGATGCCGGTGCTCTTCGTGAAGTCGGCGTAAAGCGCTTCATCTGTTGGGTAATGTCGTGCTGAGTAGATGTTGAGGTAGGCCCCACTCGACTGGGCCATCGGTATTTGAGGCGTTAAGCCTGCGCAAGCCAAAAGAAAAATACCGGCTAATTTGACTAATTTAGAACTCATTATTTTGATTACAGACTCAGAATGAGTGAATTCTACATCAAATAAGAATCATTCTCATTTGGAAATTAAAAATAAACGGTATTAAAAATGAATCAGGGCAAGCGATCAAAGGTCACCACATGGTCAACCTCAGCGCGAATGCCAATCCATTCACCCAGGGTGTGATCGTGGTGGCTTGGCACATGCGCCATGACCGTCTGGCCAGATTTCAAGCGTAAGGTGTAAAGAAACTCTGAACCCCTAAAGGATTTTCTCAAAATTTCAGCCTGAACAGGCGCAGCATCGTCGTGAACAATGTCATCGGCCCGCAACAAGACATCGCAGGCTTGAGTGCCCTCGCCTTCAGAGCCCGAGGCAACGTCTGAATCACTCAAATCCCCTAACACTGTTTGCACATGGACGTGCCCTTGGCTGACGGAGCGCACACCAGGAATGAACACCCCATGACCGATGAACTCAGCCACAAACCTGGATGCGGGTCGGTGGTACAAGTGATAGGCATCTGCCCATTGATGCAGATGACCCTCTTGGATGACCCCAATCACATCACCAATGGCAAAGGCCTCCAATTGGTCATGCGTCACAAACAAAGCAGTGGCATTTGCAGCTTTCAAAATGTTTCGTATTTCCATTGCCAATCGCTCACGCAGATCAACATCGAGGTTAGAAAAAGGCTCATCCAATAGAAGCAAATCAGGCTTAGGCGCCAAAGCCCTGGCCAATGCAACACGTTGCTGTTGGCCGCCAGAAAGTTCATGGGGAAATCGATCTTTTTCGCCGTCTAAACCGACAAGATGGAGAACCTCTTCAATGCGTTGATTTTTGGCGACCAGGGGTTGACCATGAAGCCCGAAAGCGATGTTTGCAGCCACCGAAAGGTGTGGAAACAAAGCGTAATCCTGAAACACCATGCCCATACGGCGTTTTTCTGGCGGCTCAGTAAAGCCCTCCCGACTCACTACACGACCAGAAAGTTGAATTTGTCCCGATGACACTGGCTGTAGACCCGCAATAGCGCGCAGCAAACTGGTTTTGCCGCAACCTGAAGGCCCAATGAGAACGCCAATCTGCCCCGCTTGGAGTTGCAGAGACACGCCATTGATTGCAGGACCTTGATGGCCCGCGTAGCGCACTTCAACATGATTGACAGAAAGGTACATAGGATGACATTGTAAGGAATGATCAAGACCCTCCCAATTGAGGCGATTCGGACCTCCTTACAATGCAGTCAGTGGCTCAACAGAACAAGGGTCTGTCGGTCAAGTTCATCCCTTTCACTGAATCCTTTCCGACTTCGCTCGGTCGTCTTAATTCTCTCAGCACTGCTGCTCACTTTGCCCATATTGGCATTGATGGGATCATGGCTGGAGTGGAATGCTGCGTCAGCGCAAGTACTCAGTGAACTTGGACAAACAGTATTACCAGAATATATCCTTACGAGCTTACTCTTGTGTGTTGGGGTTGCAATAGGCGTCACCGTCTTGGGCTTGAGCACTGCAGCGGCTGTGACTTTGTTTAAATTTCCGGGTCAAGCTTTTTTTGAATGGGCCTTGCTCCTCCCCATGGCCATGCCGGCCTATGTGGTTGCTTATGCGTACACTGATTTTTTCCAATACAGTGGTCCTCTTCAAAATTTCATCCGTGCAACTTGGTCATTAGAAGGCCGCGTGTTGCCTGAGATTCGCAGCATTGGCGGCGCTGTCTTAGTGTTCTCACTCACGCTCTACCCTTATGTTTATTTACTGGCAAGAACCGCATTGAGCGAACGTGCGTCGCACCTGATGGAAGCAGCACGCACCTTAGGCGCACCTCTTAGCAGGCGCATTACCGAAATAGCCATTCCGCTTGCCAGACCCGCAGTTGCAGCAGGTGTCGCTTTGGCGCTGATGGAAACCTTGGCTGATTATGGTGTGTCCAGTTATTTTGGCATTCAAACATTTACGGCAGGCGTTTACAAAGCCTGGCTGATCATGGACAACCGCATTGCGGCTGCTCAGCTGGCAACCCTCTTATTGTTCGCGGTGATGGCCTTATTGCATCTTGAGAAACTCGCGCAAGCAAGAGTCCGATTTACCTCAAGCCAAGGCAACCCATCTTCTTCGATTGAATCAAATTTGACGGCGCTCAGCGCGCCCAAAGCAATGGCGCTGACTGGCGGGTGCAGCTTGCTCATTTTGTTGGGCTTTGTCTTGCCGGTCTTCCTCATGCTGAAGCCTTTGTTTGATTCTGAAACTCTCATCCCGTGGGGTAGATTTTGGGAGTGGTCTTTCAACAGCCTTCTCTTGGGCTTCATCACAGCCGTACTCGCTGTTGCATTCTCTTTGTTCATTGCTTTCAGCTTAAGAAACAAGCCTGACGCTTTAACTCGCATGATTGCGCAATGGGTCGGACTGGGCTATGCCATTCCTGGCGCAGTTGTGGTTGTCGGGCTGCTATTGCCAGTCACTTGGCTGCAAATACAGTGGCCAGAATCTCAAGTGGGCTACTGGATCACTGCCTCTGTTTTGGGCGTGGTATGGGCCTACTTAGTCAGGTTCTGTGCTGTCGCATTGCAATCAATTCAAAGTGGCTATGCGCGAATTCCCACATCGCTTGACGATTCTGCACTTATTTTGGGTGTTTCTGGCATGCGCTTACTGCAACGCGTTCATGCGCCTCTTCTCAAACGATCTGTATTGGCAGCAGCTTTGCTCGTGTTTGTTGATGTCATGAAGGAATTGCCTGCCACGTTGGTTTTGCGACCCTTTAACACCGACACATTGGCGGTTGTTGCCTTTCAACTTGCACGAGATGAAAGACTAGGAGAAGCAGCACTGCCCAGTCTCGCTTTGGTGTTGGTTGGGCTATTACCGGTACTGCTTTTGAGTCGTGCCATGCGGCAAAAAAATTGAACAACGGCGCCTTAGCGATTTCCGTGTCGGTCTTGACGTTCTCTTAAACTCGCGCGCACTGTCGACTGACCTTCGCTAGAAGCTGCAGGCACCTTGTCACCGCCTAACCGTAAGCGCTCGTGCGCTAAACAACGGGGTCTGGCCCTAGCCCCACTGGCCAAATAGTCTTGCAACAGAATGGAACGTATCTGTTCAATTGGAAAACCCCTGACGCCCGTTAAGTGATCAAACATGGCATCAACAAGTTCTTCGGGTGTGAGCTGATAGGACTTCCCCGTGCGCTGCCACAGCGCATCCGAGAAATCCATGAATGCGCAAAAGGCTGAGAAATGGGGGGGCACTTGACTGAGTAGGATGGGAAGAGATTTTTTAAATCGCCCTGAATTGGCCACCAAATCCCAATACTTGGCCATGCGCGAAAAGCGCTGAAGCGTCAGCGCGTCTACATGATGGGTTTGCTGAACGACATAAGGCGGCTGCGAGTCGTAGACCATGCCATAAGTTTGCGTATGTCGATCAATGGGTGTCCCTCGAAGGCGCTTTAAAATTCCCAGTTGAATTTCTTGAGGGCCAATGGCCCACAACCTGTCAAATCCAGTGGCAAAACTTTCTAAAGTTTCGCCAGGCAATCCAAAGATAAGGTCAGTATGCAGGTGTGCATGGGACGACGTCAAAAGCCACCGAAGATTGGCCTCGGTTTGCACATTGTCTTGGCGCCGAGAGATCAGCTTTTGCACCTCTTCATTGAAGCTTTGAATGCCCACTTCGAACTGCAACACACCGGGTGGAAATTTCTGAATCATGGCCTTGAGTCGATCGGGCAAATGATCCGGAATCACCTCGAAGTGCACTAATAAACCCGAAGAAGATTCTTGACTCAGTCGATCTAAGAAAAATTGGAGAATTTGAATCGAGGTTTCGATTTTGAGGTTAAACGTACGATCAACAAACTTGAAATTGCGCGCGCCACGTTGATACAGGACGTCAAGCTCACCCAGAAATGGCGTCAACTCAAAGGCCCACGCTGTTTTGTCCAAGGCGCTTAGACAAAACTCGCATTTAAAAGGACATCCGCGCGAGGCTTCAACATAAAGCAAACGATGCGCCAGATCTTTGTCTGAAAAATGCTGGTAAGGAAGTTCAATTTGATCCATGGGCGGCTGCTCCCCGGCAATCACTTTCATCAAGGGCTTGGGGCCGTGAATGAGCGCCATGCAAAGTTTGGGAAAACTCACATCGCCCCAGCCTGTAATGACATGATCTGCTCGTTGAACAATTTCTTGCCCGTCAAGTTCGTGACTCACCTCCGGCCCACCCAATACAATTTTCAGATGCGGCCGTGATTCTTTGAGCAGCTGCACCAATGCTGTCGTTTGAGTCACGTTCCAAATGTAAACACCCAACCCAATGATTTGAGTTTTCC
>JBIKOZ010000246.1:0-3471 GCA_044357745.1 Limnohabitans sp.
AGAAAGCCCCGTCCACGACAACTTTAAAAATGCCATCGTCAGCTCCAAAGAAACGGGCACTTGGATGTTGAATACCAAATCAACACCTTGTATTCGCGCCCTTAAATCGGAGCGCACAAGCGTCATTCACGAGCAAGGCATCATGTCGTTTGATGACATGAAAGGCATCTTGAATGTTTACTTCAAAGGCGACATGGAAGCGGCGCCTGCATTGGCAGGGCAGTCGGCGGGCTTAATTGATTCAGTGAAAACCGCCAAGGACATCATTGAAGACACCGTGGCGGAGTTTTTTGAAATCAGTGCCCGCATGGGGGCTATGGCACAGCGTCAAAGCTTTTCTTGAAACAAACAATGGCACCGGGCCATCGAGGGCCAGTGAATTAGCGTTCTAGAGGCAAACCTTTTAGCCAGTTGTCGCCTCTTCGGTAAAGGTCTTGAACACCTTCGCCTTTGAGCATGGGCATGTCCATTTTCACGGTATAGCCAATACGCGTTTGAATGTAGGCCAAGTGTCTGTAGCCTTCTGGAAAATGCGACAAAGCCTCGGCGTCTAATTTGAGCACAGCTGAGGGATCAACCGGGTCAATTCGATCTTTTTCGTAAATGGGTTGTCGGTGAACCAAGCCCCATTGACCATTGCGCTCTTCAAAGAAGTCATAAAAACGACCCGTGCAAACGACGTCGCACAACACGCCTTCCACCAGGCCGCGTTGTGAGATGGTCATTTTTGTTTGTGAAATAGCGCGCGTACCTTGGACTTCAATGGAGGAGCCGCCCAAAAAGTGCAGGATGCTGACGCCCTTGTTCCAGCCCTCAATGGTCACCTTGATGAACTCCTCGAAGGGTCCTTGAAACCAAGTGGCCATCATGACGCCATCGTGATGCCAGACGGTGCGAAATTTGTCCCAAAGTCCTGCATCGCGCCATACCGCCCAGTTTTCAACCAACTGACGAATTCGCAACTGCTGTGTCATTTCATGTGTCATTTTTTAAGGCCTTGTCTTTATTCAAGTTCAATCTTTTTATCTTGAATGACTTTTTTCAAGTTGCGGATGTCTCGCTCTACACGTTGTTTAAATTCATTGGAAGAACTGGCATTGGGTGACCCGCCAAAAGAAATGAGGCGTTGTCTCACATCCTCTTGATTTAGAACCGCACGCAATTCTTTGTTCAAGCGCTCGACCAATTCGGGTGGTGTGCTGGCAGGTGCGGCAATGCCAAGCCATGATTCAAACACGACCCCAGGGTATTGTTCGGCAATGGCTGGCACACCTTGCACAGGACTGCCGCCAGGTGCGGACGTTACAGCGATGGCCCTGACACGCTGGTCTTTCAAGAGAGAGGCCGTCAATGTCATGGTGTCAACCATCACATCTAGGCGCCCAGCCAACAATTCAGTCAGAGGTCCCGTGCCACCTTTGAAAGGAATGTGTGTCACTTGTACGTTGGCATCGCCAAAAGCCCATTCTGCAGCCAAGTGCATGGCGGTGCCAATGCCGACAGACGAATAGGTGTACTTGTTGGGTTCTGCTTTGGCTTTTTGGATCAAGTCAGCATAAGACCTGATGGGTGAGTTGGGGGCAACCGTGAAGGCCAGTGGGTAAGTTGTGATGGTGCTGACCCATGCCAAATCCTTGATGGGATCGAAGGGCAGTGACTTTTTCATGGCTGCACCACTGGCGTGGCCACTGGGGACTAAAAGCAATGTGTAGCCATCGCCAGGAGCGCGGACCAACATTTCTGTGGCAATGTTACCGCCTGCGCCTGGTTTGTTGTCGACCACCACATTTTGTCCGAGTCGATCGCTGAGTGATTTGGCAACAAGTCTGGCCACCATATCTGACCCACCACCTGCTGGAAATCCCAGCAAAATGCGAATGGGTTTTTGGGGCCAGTTGTCTTGTGCGTTAACCGTTGGTAGAAGACCGAGGGTCAAGCTTGCTGCAAGCAAGAGTTTGAAGAGGCTCATGATGCCACGTCGTCCTTGATGGTGTTGCGCAAGATGCCAACTGCATCAACTTCAATTTCAACCACATCACCGGGTTTCATGAAAACTTGCGGTGTACGTTTGTTCCCCACGCCGCCGGGTGTGCCGCTCACAATGACATCGCCGGGTTCAAGCGGAATGAAGGTCGAGATGTAGGCAATTTGACGTGGAATGCTATGAATCATCATGTCGGTGGTGGCGCGCTGCAACTCAACGCCATTCAAGCGTGTGCTCAGTGTCAAAGTTTGGCCGGGTTTGATTTCATCGGCAGTGACCATCCAGGGGCCAAAGCCGCCAGTACGCCAGAAATTTTTGCCAGCAGTCCATTGGGTGGTGAAATTTTGCCAATCGCGCACAGAGCCATCGTTGTAGCATGAGTAGCCTGCAATGTGTTTCCAAGCATCGGCTTCCGAAATGCGGCGGCCACCTTCGCCAATGATGATGGCAATTTCACCTTCGTAGTCGAGGCGATGCGACTCTGGGGGGCGCATGATGTCTTGGCCATGTCCCACTTGCGAAGAATTGACGCGTGAAAAAATGGCTGGCTTTTCTGTGAGGTCACGGCCTGTTTCCTTCACGTGATCGTGATAGTTTAGACCTACACACATGATTTTTTCTGGGTTGGGAATCACCGGTAAAAGCGACAGGTCATCAAATAACAAATCGGGTGTGTGTTTGCCCAGTGCTTCCGCTGCTTGCGCAAACATTTTTTTCGCAATCAGAGTTTTTAGATCGGGTGCTTCTGTACCCAAGATAGGTGTGAGGTTTAAAACTCTATTTCCATGAACTGCGCCATAGCAAGCGGTGTTGTTGAGCAAGAAGCTAATGAGTCTCATGGTGTGTCTTTCAAGTTAAAAAGGGGAGTAGCCCATTTGACGAGCCATGTCGGCTTGCCATGTTGAGCGCAATTGAAATTTGGGGCGAGAGCGGGCAATTTTTTCTGCTTGCGCAAGGATGGCCTCATCATCATCGTTCAGGTCGATATCTTCTCGAAGCGGTTGTTCGCAATACCAGGGCGTATCGACAAAGGCTTCAATTCGATTTCCTTCAGGATCGCGGAAATAAATTGAAATGGCGTTGCCATGGGTCACGCTCAGCATTTCGGTGGTACCAGTGTCTTGGTCGGCAAGAGCTTTGACAGCCCTCAAAACATCCAAGCCTTGCACTCGAAATGAAATTTGGTTGATGGCATTGAAGTTCATGCCTTCTGGCTTTCCGCCTGCCAAAATAATTTGATGGTGCTCACTGGGATCGCGACTTAAAAAAATCAAGGGAACTGTGCCCAGCAAGCCACGGTCTGTGATGGTGAAGCCTAGAACCTTTTGGTAGTAAAGGGCCATGCGCTCCGAATCGCGCACAAAAAAGCCCATGTGACTAAAGGTCAGGGCCGCTTGCGCTTGAAGCAGAGGATGCTTGGCTGGCGTCACTTAAAAAGAACCCCTTTTGGCCAAGGCGCTGAGCGGTTTGCGTGCATTGGGGGCTTC
>JBIKOZ010000247.1:0-3457 GCA_044357745.1 Limnohabitans sp.
TTTCTGACCCAGCGCCATGGCGAGGGGTGCACCCTCGCGCACCAAAACCAAGGACTCTAAAACATCTTCGCGCAGGGCTTGGTTTGACAAGGTATCGGCTGCAGATTGCAAGGCTTTCAAGATGGGAACACCCGCGCCGGTGAGCATGGCCAAGGTGCTGGCAAATCGTGCGGTGTTGTAGCCCGTGGCCAATCTGCCCAAAATAGGCAGGCGCAAGAATGCGGCATCAAAACGAATTCGAAGGGCGGCTTGTTTCATGGCCTGTTGAAAGCCCAAGCCCGCTAGCGCCAGCATAAACAGCACAAGCCATCCGTGTTGGCGAACAAAATCACTCAAGGCCAACATGGCCACGGTCAGGCCGGGCAGCTTTCTTTGACTGCCAGAAAACACCTGCGCTACTTGCGGCACCACGGTGCTGAGCAAGAAAATCACAATGAGCAAGGCAATGAGGCTCACGATGGCCGGATACAAAGAAGCGCTCAGCAGCTTGGCTTTTAAAGTTTGCTGGTCTTGCAAATCGTCTGCCAATTGACCCAACACTTGACCCAAGTTGCCACCTTGCTCGCCTGCACTGATGACAGCTGTGTAAAGGGCAGAGAATTCAGAAGGATGTTGGGCCATGGCCTTGGCCAAGCCCAAACCCGCGTTGACTTCAGCACGCAAACTGGCCACCAAATGCGCTTGTTTTTGGGACTCGGCTTCATCGCTCAAGGCTGCCAATGCGCGCTCTAAGGGCAAGCCACTGCCAACCAGGCTGGCCAACTGGCGTGTCCACACGGCCAAATCGTTGGTGGAAAAACACTGGCGCGAACCGATGTCGTATTGCCAAATACTTTTCTGAACTTTTGCATCGGGGCCTAAGGCTTGAACCTTCAAGGGCACCAAGGATTGGGCTCGCAATTGTCCTCGGGCTGATTTGACGCTGTCGGCTTCCAGCACACCTTTGCGCAAGGCGCCGTCGTTTTGTAAAGCTTCAAAGGAGTAGGCCGGCATGATAGAAAGATCAGTCAGACATTGCTTAGTCGCGCGTCACGCGAAGCAATTCTTCAGCTTTGGTGATGCCCAATTGAACCAGACGTTCCCCGTCTTCCCGCATGAGCACCATACCGCCAGACTTCGCCGCTTCTCGAATACTGGCTTCAGATTGTTGCGCATGAATCTGGGCGCGCAAAGCATCGTCGGTGATGAGCAATTCAAAGATACCCGTGCGTCCTGCATAACCTGTTTGTGCGCAATGTGGGCAGCCACTGCCTTGGCAATGGGTGCAAATTTTGCGAACCAATCGCTGCGCCAACACGCCCAGCAAGGAAGAGCTCAACAGAAAGGGCTCAATGCCCATGTCGGTGAGACGTGTCACGGCGCTGGGCGCATCGTTGGTGTGCAAAGTGGCCAACACCAAATGACCCGTCATGGAGGCTTGAATGGCAATTTGTGCCGTTTCAAAATCGCGAATCTCACCAATCATGATGATATCGGGGTCTTGCCGAAGGATGGCGCGCAAGGCCTTGGCAAACGTTAAATCAATCTTGGCGTTAACTTGTGTTTGGCCCACACCGGCCAGTTCATATTCGATGGGGTCTTCCACCGTCATGATGTTGCTGCCAGTGGCGTCCAAACTTTGGAGGGCTGCATAGAGCGTGGTCGTTTTGCCAGAACCTGTGGGGCCGGTGACCAAGATCAAGCCGTGGGGTTGCGTGACCAATTGCTGGAAGCGGTGCAAAGTGTCGCCTTGCATGCCCACAGACTCAAGGCTTAATCGGCTTTCTGATTTGTCCAGCAAGCGCAGCACAGCCCGCTCGCCATGGGCACTGGGCAAGGTAGAAACTCGAACATCGACTGCGCGAGAGCCCAATCGCAAACTGATGCGGCCGTCTTGCGGCAGGCGTTTTTCGGCAATGTCGAGTTCAGCCATGATCTTCAAGCGTGAAATCAATGCGGCATGCAAAGCCCGATTGGGTTGCACCACTTCGCGCAAGTTGCCATCGACTCTGAAGCGCACACTGGAGTGGCGCTCGTAAGGTTCAATGTGAATGTCGCTGGCACCATCGCGTGCGGCCTGTGTCAGCAATGCATTCAACATGCGAATGATGGGCGCGTCGTCGCTGGTTTCTAACAAGTCCTCGACGGCGGGCAACTCTTGCATCATGCGCGACAAATCGGCTGCCGATTCCACTTCACTCACCACGGCGGCGGCGCTGGATTCACCCGGGCCATACTGTGCGGTGTAGGCTTTGCTGATGCGCTGCTTTAACAGCGCGCCTTCTTCTCGCGCAATGTCCAAGGACACACTCTCATGGCCCCACTTGCGCATGACTTCAGACAATGCATTGGGTGCACTTTCGGGGCAAAGCCACAGCGTGAGGCGCGTGCCATCGTCTTCCAGCAGAAGTTGCTGGCTGCGCGCAAACGCGTAGGGGAGAGGGAAACGCTGGGCCATCAAGGTTTGCGAGTGGCTTCTGGCAACACGGGCGAGCCCAAGTTGGGCAGTCCATTGCTAGAGGTGGGTTGCACTTCCATTTGAGCGCCGCGCATTTGCTCGTAGCGGCCCATGGACAGGCCTTCAGTGGCATTGCCATCGCGCACAACGACAGGCCTTAAGAACACCATCAGATTGGTTTTCTTGCGGCTTCTGGCTTCGGCGCGGAACAAGTTGCCAAACAAGGGAACATCGCCTAAACCTGGGATACGTTCTTGGCTGTTGCCGTAGTCGTCTTGCAGCAAGCCACCCAACACCACAATGGCACCGTCTTCTACCAACACACTCGATTCAATGGAGCGCTTGTTGGTAATGAGGCCGGTGGCTGAGTTGATAGACGCAGGTTCTAAGCGACTCACTTCTTGGTAGATTTGCAACTTCACGGTGCCGTTTTCGCTGATTTGCGGCTTGACCCGAAGCGTCAGACCCACGTCCTTGCGTTCAATGGTTTGAAACGGATTGACCGAGCCAGCGCTGTTGTTGTTGTTGGTGTATTGGCCTGTGACAAATGGCACGTTTTGGCCAATCACAATTTTGGCCTCCTCGTTGTCAAGCGTCAGCAGGTTAGGTGTGGAAAGCACATTGCCATCGCCTGTGCTTTGCAAGAAGCGCGCTAAAAATCCGAGCACATAAGTCCCATTGGTGTTGTGCGCGACACCGAAGTTCAAGCCTGAGGACGGGGCCAGGGTGCCGCTGGCGCCTTGCGTGGCCAAAGAAATGAGATTGGCACCACCCACTCTAAAGTTGGTGCCCAACAAACCAATGTTGGTATCGCCTTTACCGCCCAGGGCGCTTTGCCATTGAACGCCAAATTCGGCGGCTTTTTCGGCACTGACTTCGGCAATCAAACTTTCGACAAAGACTTGCGCCCGACGAGCATCGAGTTTGTCAATGACGGCGCGCAGTTGGCGATATTGCGGTTCGGGTGCCGTGATGATCAAGGAATTGGTCGAGGGGTCGGCTTGAATTTGCCCGCCGGTT
>JBIKOZ010000248.1:0-3456 GCA_044357745.1 Limnohabitans sp.
AAACCCAGCTTTTTCAACCTGATTTGCCTCAAAAGCCACCTATGAGCACCCTGTCCCTGTCAGCGGTTCGACAGAACCTGTCTAAATTTGATTACGCCGGCCTGGGCTTGCCCGCCATGGTGCTGTTGATCATGGCCATGTTGGTAGTGCCCCTGCCTGCACTGCTCTTGGACATTCTGTTTACTTTCAACATTGGCTGCAGCTTGCTGGTCATCATGATAGCCATCGGCACTCGCAAGCCACTTGAATTTTCTTCATTTCCATCTGTTTTGCTTTTTGCCACCATGCTCCGTTTGGGCTTGAACGTGGCTTCAACCCGTATCATTTTGGTCAACGGCCATGAAGGCCATGAGGCCGCCGGTAAGGTGGTGGCGGCTTTCGGTGAGTTTGTGATCGGCGGCAACTACGTGGTCGGTTTCATCATCTTCTCTATTTTGATGATCATTAACTTTATTGTGGTGACCAAGGGTGCAGGACGTGTGTCTGAGGTGAATGCTCGATTTACCTTGGATGCCATGCCGGGTAAACAAATGTCAATTGACGCTGACTTGAATGCTGGCGTGATTGACCAAGAAACTGCCAAGAAGCGCCGCGAAGAACTTTCACAAGAATCAGACTTCTTCGGCTCCATGGACGGTGCCTCTAAATTTGTTTCTGGTGACGCGGTTGCCGGCTTGCTCATTTTGGTCATCAACTTGATTGGCGGTCTTGCCATTGGTGTGGGCCAGCATGGCTTGTCTATGTCAGAGGCGGGCAAAATTTACACGCTGCTGACCATCGGTGATGGCTTGGTTGCGCAGATCCCATCGCTGTTCTTGTCTTTGGCAACGGCCATCATTGTGACCCGCGTGACCACCTCTGAGTCCATGACCGAGCAGGCCACCTCTCAGCTTTCCAATCCGACAGCCTTGTACATGTCGGCCACCATTTTGGCCATTATTGGTTTGGTACCTGGCATGCCTCACATGGTGTTCCTCGTGTTGGCTTTGGGTACGGCAGGCCTGGCTTGGCGCATTACCAACAAGGCCGACGTGCCGCAAGCAACCCCCGCGGAACAAGCAGCGCAAGCCGCCTTGGAAGAACCCAAAGAGTTGGACTGGGACGATGTTGATCAAGTTGATTTAATTGGCCTTGAAATTGGTTATGGTTTGATCCCCTTGGTCAACCCCGACACGGGCGGCCAGTTGATGAACCGCGTCAAAGGTGTGCGCAAAAAATTGTCTGCCGAGTTGGGATTCTTGGTTCAGCCAGTGCGCATCCGCGATGCCCTGACCATCGACCCCGATGCTTATCACATCGTGCTCAAAGGCGTGGTGCGTGGCAAGGGTCAAATCAAAGTGGGCAAAGAGTTGGCCATCAATCCAGGTCAAGTGTATGGACCCTTGGAAGGTGAAGCCACCAAAGAGCCCGCATTTGGTTTGGAAGCTGTGTGGATTGACCCTACACAACGCGACATGGCCCGTACCTTGGGCTATACCGTGGTCGACGCCAGCACGGCCGTTGCAACACATTTGAACAAAGTGCTGCGCGACAACGCAGCTGATTTGCTCAGCCATGACGAAGTTCAGCAGCTGCTGGACAAGTTGGCCGCGAAGTCGCCCAAACTGGTCGAGGACTTGGTGCCTGGCAAATTGTCTTTGGGTGTGGTCACTCGCACTTTACAAAATTTATTGAACGAATCGGTCTCGATTCGCGACATGCGCACCATTGCAGAAACTTTGTCTGAAGTGGCCAGCCGCACGCAAGAGCCTGATCAATTGACTTCGTTGGTCCGTCCGAAGCTAGGCCGAATGATTGTTCAGAGCTTGGTCGATGAATCCAGCGCTTTGTCTGTCATGACCTTAGACCCAAATTTAGAGCAGCTTCTACACAACATATTGCAACAAACCGCTCCCGGTCAGAGCATGACCATTGAGCCTGGTTTGGCGGAGCGTTTGTTCACAGCTTTGCGCGAAGGCGCTCGTGCCGTGGAAGAGATGGGACATCCTGCTGTTTTGGTGGTGTCACCCGCCATTCGCCCTTGGTTGTCCAAAGCTGCCCGCTACCGCGTGACAGACATGACATTGCTTTCGTACAGCGAAATTCCCGACGATCAAAGTGTCAAGGTAGTTCATACCGTGCACGCAGAAACACGTTAATTTATTTTTGAACCCGACTGAAGAATAGAGACAGCCATGGAACTCAAACGCATTCTTGCCAGAGACACCCGCAGCGCCACTGAACAAGCAATGGCCTTGTACGGTAAAGATGTTCTGATCATCTCCAATCACAGAGTGGGTGGACAAACTGAACTGGTCATTGCCCTTGATTTGGTGGCAACGTCGGAAGAACTTGATTCAGTCGAAGAGATTAATTTTACAAAAGCGCCGGCCCCGAAAAAAGCACAGTCAACACTCGAAAAAGAAATGGCAGATGTTTTAGAGGTTGCCTCGAGCACAGATTTTGACGAGCACTTGGTGCAAGCCCTTCAGTCCTCTGGAAAGCCTGACGCTTCCGTTGAAAGCTTGATCAGTTCCATCGCAAAGGCTGTGACACCTGCCATGAGCGAGCCTGAACTGGCGCGCGAAAATGCGCGGGGCAAAGAAATCGTCTCCTTGGTCATCGATGAGATCTCGGCATTGCGTCAAGAAATTCGCATGCACCAAAAAGTGTCAGCTTGGGAAGCGCAGCAACACTGGCCTGAACACCTGCAAGCCTTGGTGAATAATTTGTGTGAGGCACCGGTGCCTTCCGCCTTGAGAACACTGCTTTTGTCCGGCTTGCGCGAGCAAAGCAGTCTTGAAGAGGCGCAGGCCAGCCTGAAGCAACAACTGCTTTGCAATATTCATACACCCACAGACAGCTTTGCAACTTTTGGCGTGCACGCGCTGGCAGGTTCGTCAGGCGCGGGTAAAACACTGATGACCGTTCGATGGGCTCAACAGGTGGCTCGAAAATATGGGTCTGCCAAAGTCGCGGTGATCTCTTATCAAGACGAGCGTGCCGGTTCGTGGTCACAAATTCAACAACTTTGCGCACAAGCAGAAGTGGACTGTTACAGGGCGGCCAACGCCGACAGCCTGCATCAATTGATGCGCGAGTTGGCAAGCCGCCAACTGGTTTTGATTGACACCCCCGGCGCTCAAATGTCGGAGCGGTTGGCTGAAATCTTAGAAGTTCAGTCAGATTGCCAGTTACACGCTGTTTTACCGGTTGATGCGTCAACGGTGACTTTGAAGCGCGTTCTCGGTGATTCTGGCGTGAAATGGCAAAGCCTGATGCTGACCAAATTCGACGAATCGAGTGCGCCATGGCCATTGATTCAGTTTTTGAGCAATGCGCAGAAAAATTTCGCCCTGACAATGGGCAGTGAATCTGATAAATTGACCCATGGAGTGTTAACCTTGACGCCTGAAATGTTGGTTGATCTGGCAATTGCCAGATGCATGCCCCTTCAAAAGGCGGAACCAGCACCAG
>JBIKOZ010000249.1:0-3454 GCA_044357745.1 Limnohabitans sp.
TGCAAAACCACATTGTCGATGCATTTCGACTTGTTTTTGCCCTCATCAGGCCGAGACTATTTCATTGCGCTTCAGGGCTTGGCACAATGTGAGGATGGATTTTTTACTCATTGCGCTTCTTACCGTCATCAATGGCGTCTTTGCCATGTCTGAATTGGCCCTGGCCGCTAGCCGAAAAGCGAGGCTGGCAGCAATGGAGGAGGCCGGCGATAAAGGCGCCGCCATGGCGCTCAAGCTGCTTGAGAACCCCACCCAGTTTTTGTCAACCGTTCAAGTGGGCATTACCTCAATCGGGGTTTTGAATGGCATTGTGGGGGAGGCTGCATTCAGCGGCGATGTTGCCACTGTGTTGATCGGTTGGGGTTTGTCGGAGTCAGCCGCAGGCATCACGGCAACAGCCGTGGTCGTCACAATAATCACCTTTACAACCATCATTTTTGGCGAATTGGTGCCCAAGCGGATTGGACAGTTGTACCCCGAGTCTGTGGCCCGCCTTGTTTCTCGACCCATGGCATGGCTTGCCAGTGCCGCGAAGCCCTTTGTGGGTTTGCTGTCCATGACCACCCATGCGGTGCTTCGAATGCTCAGAATTGATACCAGCGGAAACCGGGCGGTGACTGAAGAGGAAATCACAGCCAGCCTGGAGGAAGGGGTTGATGCCGGCCTCATTGAGGCGCATGAGCATCAAATGGTGCGAAATGTATTCCATCTAGACGATCGCCCTCTGACCTCCTTGATGGTCCCTAGATTGGACATTCAGTGGTTTGAGGCAAGCATGAGCAGCCAAGAATGTTTGGCCCAAGTCGGCGCAGAAAATGGCGCTCAGGGGCACTCTTGGTATCCAGTCTGCAGAGGTGATCTGGACGATGTGATGGGCGTTGTCAATGTCGCGCGTCTGCTTTCTTTGCCCAGTTCAGATCAAACACCCGTAGAAAAATATGCGTTACCCGCTAGTTTTGTGCCCGAAACATTGAGCGGCATGGTGTTACTTGAGCAATTAAGGGGTAAATCGGGCCGAATGGTGTTTGTGGTGGACGAATACGGTGTGGTTCAGGGCTTATTAACCCCTCGTGATTTGCTGGAGGCCATCACCGGTGAGCTCAAGCCATTGACGGTGGCGGACGCTTGGGCCACGGCGCAGCCCGATGGCACATGGATTTTGGATGGTTTGATGCCTCTCAATGAACTGAAGTCCCGACTTGAGATTAAGGAATTAAATGGAGAAGACAGGGGTTTATTTAATACGCTAGGCGGATTTATTTTGGCCGAATTAGGCTATTTACCTAAAGTGGGCGATATTCTAGAAAGTGAAGGTTGGCATTTTGAAGTTAATTCAATGGTTGGGCGGAGAATTGATAAAGTAATTGCCAAAAATGATAAATAAGTTAAATTTTTATAAAATCGATAAATATATAAACTATTAATAGGCTTTAGAATGACCCTATTCTTCGGAATCCTGTGATATTCACAGGCTTATTGTCTTCTAAAGGGAAACCATGACTAACTCATATAAAGAATTATTGAAACAACGCGAAGCCCTAGAGCAAGCAATTGCAACGGCTCGTGCGCAAGAACTCGCCGAAGCCATTGGCAAAGCGCGTGAATTGGTTGCTGAGTTTGGTTTAACAGTTCATGATATTTTCCCGGCTGGGCGTGGCGGTTCTAAATCAGGCGGTAAATCGTCTTCTGGCGGTAAAGTAGCCCCCAAATATCGCGATCCTGCTTCAGGTCAAACTTGGACTGGCCGAGGCAAAGCACCTAAATGGATCGACGGAAAAGATCGTAATCAATATTTAATCGCTTAAGTTTGAGACATTGACGCCATAAAGGCCGCCTTGTGCGGCCTTTTTATTGGATGGCTTGGCTGTAGAATCAAATCGTCTTTTTATAAGTAATTGAGTTTGACTTTAAGTACCCTGCCAAAACACGTGGGCATCATCATGGACGGCAATCGTCGATGGGCCAAAAAACGCTTATTGCCAGCAGCTTTGGGTCATGCTGCTGGAGCAAAACGGGTTCGTGCCATTGTGGAGGCCTGCCTTCGCTCCAACATTCCACACATCACGATCTTTGCATTCAGCACTGAAAATTGGCGTCGACCAGAGGAAGAAGTCTCTGTGCTGATGAGTTTGTTTGCCAGCTATTTGCAAAAAGAAGTTGATCAGATGGAAGAGAATGGGGTGCGTTTGAAAATCGTGGGCGATCAAACTAAATTCAGCTCAGAACTGCAGACGCTCATCACTCGCGCTGAAACGCAAACTCAAAACAATACCAAAGTCACGCTTCGCGTCGCGGCCAATTATGGCGGGCGTTGGGACATGCTTCAGGCTGCCAAAGCATGGCAAAAATCCAATCCAGGCGTCGACCTCCAAAACCTGACTGAAGAATCCCTGGCGGCTCACTTGTGTTCGGGCCAAGCGCCCGAAATGGACCTGCTGATTCGAACGGGCGGAGAGTCACGTGTGAGTAACTTCATGTTGTGGCAAGCCGCTTATGCAGAGATGTATTTCATTGACACTTTGTGGCCAGACTTCACACCCAAACAATTCAATGAAGCTCTGGCCTGGTTTGCAAAACGTGACAGGCGTTTCGGGTCTGCAGCGCCTTTTTAATTTCCCGCTTTGAACGCGGCCAATTGTCGTAACTTGTCCTTTTTGCTAGGACGTTTTCCTTTGACACCGCCATCGTTTTGCAGGGCCTCAGGCGCCTGTGTGGTGGCTTCATAGCCGGGTATTGATTCTTGCGTCAATTTCACGGCATGGCGCTTTTCGATCAAAGCCCAATGCTGCAGCGATTCTGGGCAGACAAAACTGATGGCAACCCCAGACTCGCCTGCGCGTCCTGTGCGCCCAATGCGATGGGTGTAATCGACAGCAGATCGAGGTAAATCAAAATTAATGACAGTGGGTAGTTTTTCAATGTCCAAACCGCGCGCAGCCAAATCGGTGGCCAGCACCACTTTGACGCGATGAGCTTTGAAATCAGCCAAGACTTGTTGGCGTTTCCCTTGGCTTAATTGCCCGTGAAATGGCTCTGAGGAGATGCCAGCCACTCTGAGTTTGGCCGCCACAATTTCGCTGCTGTGTTGAGTGGCCACAAAGACCAATACTTGCTTGAAATTTTCAGCCTTGATCAAATGTTTCAGAAGTTGGGTTCTTTGGGTGCGATCCGTGTAGATGGCTCTTTGTTGAATGACCGAGGGTTGCGGTGTTTCCACTGCAATGTGAATTTCATGGGGAAGTTGCAGGATACTTTGCGCAAGGCTTTCAATGCGCTCGGGTCGGGTGGCAGATAAAAAGAGGTTTTGCCTTTTCTTTGGAAGCAGGCTCAAGATGTGTTGCAGTTCATCTTGAAACCCGAGCTCCAATAATTTATCGGCTTCGTCAAGCACCAAGGATTGCACGTTGGAAAGTTTCAGTGCGTTGTGTTCAATGAGGTCAATGAGCCGTCCAGG
>JBIKOZ010000250.1:0-3445 GCA_044357745.1 Limnohabitans sp.
ATGATGAAAAACTCCATAAACCAACCTTCCGAAAGTCACAACGGGTCAATCACAAAAAAAAGGGCCCGATCCCATTTGGCGCGGGCCCTTCCTAGCATGAGTTGAAATTAACCTGGGCGCTTCATCTGGCAGCTGGTGGGCGTGCTAGAAATATAGGATGGGAATTCCTTCACGGGCACCAAAGTCATGCCTGTGTTTTCTACGCTGTAGTTGTATTTCTTGTCGGTCTTGCTCCAAACGGTCAAGTACAAAGGTTGCTGCAACTGGTGGTCTGTTTTGCGCATCTGAATTTCACCGTTGAACACGCTCTTGCTGGAAATGCCTTCCAGAGCGGCAGCCACTTTAACAGGGTCAGTCGATTTTGCTTTGGCCATCGCATCACCCAAGGTGGTGAAGATGTTGATGACTGAACCTGTGTAAAAGTCATCATTGAACTTGGCTTTGAACTCGTCTTGGTACTTGTCCATGAGCCCACCCATTTTGTAATGGCCATATCCAATTTGGAACACGCGGCCTTCACCGCTTTTACCCAAGGCCGTCGGTGTGCCAGTCACGCCTGTGTAGTACGTGTAGAAAGTACCGGTGTAGCCGCCTTCGTTGGCCGCCTTCACAAGCAGCGCCAAGTCGGAGCCCCAATTGCCGGTGACCACTGTGTCGGCACCAGAGGCTTTAATTTTCGCGACATAAGGTGCAAAGTCGCGGACTTGCGCCAAGGGGTGCAAATCTTCGCCCACGATTTGAACATCGGGGCGCTTACGGCTAATGCCTTCTTTAAAGAACCTGGCAACTTGATGACCGTGCGAATAATTTTGATTCAACAAGAAAATTTTCTTGGTTTCAGGACGGTCCTTCATGAAGGTTGTGAGCGCTTCCATTTTCATGGAGGTATCTGCATCGAAACGGAAGTGCCAATAGCTGCACTTGCTGTTGGTGAAGTCAGGATCAACGGCAGAGTGATTCAGGAAAATAATTTCTTTACCGGGGTTGCGTTCGTTGTGCTTGTTAACCGCCTCAATCAGGGCGCCGGCAACGCCAGAGCCATTGCCTTGTGTGATGTAACGGATGCCTTGGTCAGTGGCTGCTTTCAACACGTTCAAACTTTCTGCGGGACTGAGTTTGTTGTCGAATCCGACCACTTCAAACTTCACGCCAGCAGGATTTGTACTGCTGTATTTTTCAGCAAAAAATTGAAAACTTTTGAGTTGGTTATTTCCAACCGGTGCCATCAGGCCAGACAAGGGATCGATCCAGGCAATTTTAACGGTTTCACCCTTTTGAGCATGGGCTCCGAATGCGCTAATGGCCAATGCGGCGACGGCGATTGAACGAATTGCAAATTTCATATTTAGCTCCAACAGATTTAGAAAAATTAACGCTACGAGAGTACCTGTTTTACGCGGGATTTCGGTCGGGGTTTGCCCTAGGCATTTAAGGGCAAACCTGTCAACTTTTGAACACTTTGCGGCATGTCACAAAGATGGCAATTGATAAGCCGTTAATTGCTCACGCAATTTAGTTTTCAGCATTTTCCCAGTGGCACCCAACGGAATGGCTTCGACAAAAATAGCGTCGTCAGGGATTTGCCATTTGGCAGTTTTACCCTCATAAAACTGCAAAAGATCGTGCACCGTTAAGGTGCTCCCAGGCTTCTTGACCACACAAACCACAGGCCGTTCATCCCATTTGGGATGCGGCATGCCAATGCAGGCTGCCATGAGGACTTCGGGATGCCCCATGGCAATATTTTCGATATCGATGGAGCTGATCCACTCACCCCCCGACTTGATCACATCTTTACTGCGGTCGGTAATTTGCATAAAGCCATCTTCGTCAATGGTCGCCACATCACCGGTGGGAAACCATCCGTCGACGAGCGGTGCCGGTCCTTCTTGTTTGTAGTACTCACGAATAATCCAAGGCCCTTTGACCAACAAGTCGCCATAGGTTTTGCCATCGTTTGGCAGCTCTTCTCCGGCATCGTTCACAATTTTCATGTCGACACCAAAAATACAGCGGCCCTGTTTAAGGCGAAGCTTCATTTGGGCCTCAGCGGGTAAATCGAGATGTTTGTTTTTCAATGTGCACAGGGTGCCCAATGGACTCATCTCCGTCATGCCCCATGCATGTAAAACGTCAACGCCATAGTCTTGACGGAACGCCTCAATCATGGCGGGTGGACATGCAGAGCCACCGATGACCGTTCGCTTCAGGCTTGAGAAGCGCAGATTGTTAGGCTTCATGTGCCCCAACAACATTTGCCAAACTGTGGGAACGCCTGCAGCAAATGTGACTTTTTCAGCTTCAATGAGCTCGTACACAGATTTTCCATCCATGGCCGGGCCAGGAAATACCAACTTGGCGCCCGTCATGGCTGCGCTATAGGGAATACCCCATGCATTCACATGAAACATGGGCACAACCGGCAGGATGGCATCGCGTGCAGAAATACACATCACATCGGGCAATGCCGCCGCATAAGCATGAAGCAATGTGGACCGGTGGCTGTACAAGGCGGCCTTCGGATTGCCAGTGGTACCACTGGTGTAGCACATGCTGGAAGCTGTGTTTTCATCCAATTCGGGCCACGCGTATTGCGTGGGCTTACCTGCAAGGAGTTCTTCGTAACTCATCAAATTGGGGATGCCTGAGTCCTTGGGCAGCTTGTCTTTGTCGCAAAGTGCCACCCAATGCTTCACCGTGGTGCATCTGGCATGAACGGCTTGAACCAAAGGCAAAAAGCTCATGTCAAAGCAAAGGATTTGGTCCTCAGCGTGATTGGCAATCCAAACCACTTGATCGGGGTGAAGTCTGGGATTCAAGGTGTGGAGAACCCGTCCGGAACCGCTGACGCCAAAGTAGAGCTCCAGATGGCGATAACCATTCCAGGCCAAGGTGGCCACTCGCTCGCCATGGGCCAGCTTGAAGGAATCCAAAACATGGGCCAACTGCCGCGAACGACTGGCGACATCGCCCCATGTGTATCTGTGAATATCACCCTCTACACGCCTAGAGACAACTTCACCGTCTTGATGATGTCGATTTGCAAATTCAATCAAAGAAGAAATCAGCAATGACTGCTGCTGCATGAGTCCCAACATGTCGATTCCTAAGTAAAAAGTCAAACAAGCTCCTTTTTAGCATGATTGGGGGGCCTTCAGCCTAAACCCAGTGGGGATATGGGCGAATCAAAAGAGACTGACAATCAGGGCCATGAGTTGGATCAATCGATTTGCAGAACTGGGACCAGGTTATTCAACCGAAGTCTTACCTTCCCCTATGCCGCAGGCCTTTTGGGTGTCGCGCAATTTTGAATTGGGTGATGCTTTGGGCTTACCCCCCGCTTGGTTGATGGGTGATGAAGGTTTGGCCGTGTTCAGCGGCAATGGGGTTTGGGAAGGCATGGCCCCCAGCGCCAGTGTTTACAGCGGCCATCAATTTGGGCAAT
>JBIKOZ010000251.1:0-3440 GCA_044357745.1 Limnohabitans sp.
ATCGTTGTCCTTAGAACACTCAAAGCTTGGCGTGACGCAGGGCAACGTGCGCTCTTAACCACCGTCATTCGCACCTGGGGATCTTCACCTCGTCCCGTAGGCTCTATCATGGCGCTGTGCGAAACCGGCGCGGTGGTGGGCTCCGTGTCTGGCGGCTGCATTGAAGACGACCTCATTGCCCAATACAGCAAGGCCAACGCCATTGTCGACAGGGCGCCCCTTCAATTGAAGTACGGCATCAGCGCAGACGAAGCGCATCGCTTTGGCCTGCCCTGCGGCGGCACTTTAGAGCTCTTGCTTGAGTTCAACCCCAGTGCAGACAGCCTGACTCAATTGATTGAGTCGCTAGAAAAAGGCCAACTGACCCAAAGGGCCACAAACCTCCAAACCGGTGCCGTCACATTGATGGTCAGCAACGCGCCCAGCGATCTGCAAATTAATGAAACCCAACTCATCAATACCTTTGGTCCTGAATACCGCATGCTGCTCATTGGTGCGGGTCAAATGACCGAATACTTGGCCACCATGGCCCTCTTCAACGGCTTTGCTGTGATGGTGTGCGACCCTCGAGAGGAATACAGAGGGGCCTGGTCGGTGGCAGGCGTGACGGTGAAAAACGACATGCCAGACGACTTGATCCAAGTTTTCAAGCCCGACAGACGCAGCTGCGTCATTGCCCTGACGCACGACCCTAAACTCGATGACCTGGCTTTGTTGGCCGCCCTTGAAACAGAGGCCTTCTACATTGGCGCGATTGGCTCCCGAAGAAACAACACCCTCAGACAGCAAAGGATGATCGATCACTTTGAGCAAACCGAGGCTTCCTTGGCCAAACTCCGCGGCCCCATCGGCATCTACATTGGCAGCAAAACCCCTGCCGAAATTGCAGTCAGCATCATGGCCGAGGTGCTGGCCGTCAAAAATGGCGTGCCTTTACCGAGAGACATGGACGTTGCGCACGCCAAAAACTCGCACGAAGGACCGCCCATTGACCCGACTTCGCCGGTTTGTTTTACGGGGCGATAAACCGACATTGGCCCCTTCAATCATGGATTGAATTGCATTCATCGAGCTTGGATTCATCAAAGGGAAAACCCCCGCCAAAAGGGGCTTGCAAATTTCCTACAATAGCCTCATGACTGGCCCCAGTCATCAGTGTCGCCTTCGCGGCCTGAATTCATCAACCTAGACTTCCGGAGTGAACCCCATGGATCGTCGTTCCCTTATTAAAAATGCCGGTATTGCTGGCGTCTTGGCTGCAGGCGCAGCCCCAGCGATTATTCACGCTCAAGCCACATTGCGCTGGCGCTGTGCTTCGAGCTTTCCCAAATCACTCGACACATTGTTCGGTGTTTGCGACGTGTTTGCTAAAAAAGTTAGCGAATTGTCTGGCGGCAAGTTCACCATCACCACGCACGCTGCTGGCGAATTGATGCCTGCATTCGGCGTGCTCGATGGCGTGTCCAACGGCACCGTCGAAATGGCCAACACTGCGCCTTACTACTTCTTCGGTAAAGATCCTACATACGCTATGGATTGCGCCATTCCGTTTGGTTTGAACGCACGTCAAATGACCGCTTGGATGTACGAAGGCAATGGCTTAAAGCTGTTCCGTGAGTTCTACGCCAAGGTAGGTATTGTTAACTTCCCTATGGGCAACACAGGCGTTCAAATGGGCGGCTGGTATCGCAAAGAGATCAAATCTTTGGCCGATATGAAGGGCCTGAAGTTCCGCGTGGGCGGATTCGGCGGCAAAGTTTTGGAACCCCTGGGTGTTGTGCCCCAAAACATTCCTGGCGGCGAGATTTACCAAGCCTTGGAAAAAGGCACCATCGACGCAGCCGAGTGGGTGGGCCCTTACGACGACCAGAAATTGGGTCTGAACAAAGTGGCTCCCAACTACTACTTCCCAGGTTTCTGGGAAGTGGGCCCACAGTTGGCTTTGTATGTCAACCAAAAGGCTTATGACGGCTTGTCAAGCGAGTACAAGGCCATCATTGAATGCGCCTCTTCTTATGCAGGCACTGACATGATTGCAAAGTACGACTACAAAAACCCAGCTGCATTGAAGACCCTCATTGGTCAAGGCGCCAAATTACGCGCTTTCCCAAGAGACGTCATGGAAGCCGCATTCAAGTCTTCACAAGAAGTCTACTCAAACTTGAGCAACACCAATCCTGAGTGGAAAAAGATCTACGCAGACTACTCCAACTACCGCCGTGAAGCCAATCAGTGGTTCAGCTTGGCTGAAGCCAGCATGAACAACTTCATGGAACGCCAGAAGCTGTAATTTAACTGGGCTGCCCTCAAAAGCCGCATTTAACCAGTCCAACAAAAAACCCGCCTTGGCGGGTTTTTTGTTGTCTGCATTCAGCCGATCAAGGCTTCTTGGCTGGGTCATCCTTCATCGACTCCATCAGAGCCTTGATAGGATCAACCTGATCACCTTGATTCTCTGTTTTTTCAGCCTCCGTTGCTTCAGCGTCAGATTCTTGGCGCATTTGCATCATGACGGCTTCGGCATCCACGGTAGGCTCTTTGCTACCGCCAGTAGAGACAATCCCTGGGAACGCAATGATCAATGCCACCATGATCAGTTGGATGATCACGAAGGGCACTGCACCCCAATAGATCTGCTCAATGGTGATTTTCTTAATGGTCTTCTTGGTGACCCTGTCGACGTAGTCTTCAGTGGGCGCCACACTGCGCAAATAGAACAATGCGAAGCCAAAGGGTGGGTGCATGAACGAAGTCTGCATGTTCACCGCCAACAACACACCAAACCAGACCAAGTCAATGCCGATCTTTTCTGCGACGGGACCAATGAGCGGAATGATGATGAATGCCAACTCAAAGAAGTCTAAGAAGAAGGCTAAAACGAACACCAAGATGTTCACCACAATCAAGAAGCCCAATTGACCGCCCGGCAAGCCAGTCAGCAAATGCTCAACCCAAATGTGGCCATCCACACCTTGGAATGCCAAGCTGAAAACAGTGGCACCAATCAAGATGAACAAAACAAAGCAAGACAGCTTCATGGTGGAGTCCATGGCCTGTCGCATGAGTTTCATGTCAATGCGATTGCGGGCCATGGCCATGACCAAGGCGCCTACGGCACCCATGGCGCCACCTTCTGTGGGGGTTGCAATGCCCAAGAAAATGGTACCAAGCACCAAGAAAATAAGTGCCAACGGAGGAATGAGCACAAAAGTCACTCGCTCAGCCATGTTGGACAACAGGCCCATCTTGGTCATTTTGTTGAACAGGGCCGCAAAGAAGGCAAAACCCACACCCACACACATCGAGACCACGATGGTTTCATCTGTGGGCGTTGTGTCAGGCAACCATTTGGCAAAGCCGATTGCAATGGCCAAGGAGATAGCTGTCAGGATGGTCAGAGACCGAAGACCCGAAGTGCCGTCGTCTTCCTTGATGGTGCG
>JBIKOZ010000252.1:0-3437 GCA_044357745.1 Limnohabitans sp.
CAAGGCATGGACTTCAAAGAAGCGGTCATTCAATCGGCCGCTGTGCGCGCGCAACCCATTGTGCTGACAGGCCTGGCTGCCATGATTGGTGCGTTCTTTATTTTGGAAGATCCTATTTTCAATGGCTTGGCCGTGTCCCTCATCTTCGGAATTTTGGTTTCCACCCTGCTCACTTTGGTGGTCATTCCGGTTTTGTATTTCTCGTTGTTTAAACCTAAGGAGTCTGTATGACCGTTGAACGTTACATCCGCATTTTTGCTGGTATTTTTATCTTGGCCTCACTTGCTTTGGGCATTGAGGGCAGTCCGTTGTTTGTGAGTGCATGGGCTTTGGCATTCACGGCATTTGTGGGTGCCAACCTGTTTCAGTTTGGCTTTACCAACGTCTGCCCCATGGGCTGGATGTTGCGCAAATTGGGCGTGCCTGATGCAGCGCCCTGCACCACCACGGCTTAAGCGTGGCTGGCCTCTTGCCATTGACGACTGATCACGCCGCCGCCTAAGCAAACTTCGCCGTCATACAGCACGGCACTTTGTCCAGGTGTGACGGCCCATTGGTTTTCTTCAAAGGCCAATGAAAATTCTGCAACACCTGCAGATGAAAACGCACACGCTGCATCGCTTTGTCGGTAGCGTGTCTTGGCGGCATAGTGGCCTGAAGCGGGCGCCATGCCGGAACACCAACTGGCATCAGCCGCATCAAGTTGTGGTGACAACAGCCATGGATGGTCGTGTCCTTGCACCACCCACAGAATGTTTTTTTCCATGTCTTTGCGGGCTACAAACCAAGGCGTGTGTTCACCGCTACCGCGTTGCGCACCCTTTTCTTTGATGCCGCCAATGCCCAAGCCCTGACGTTGTCCCAGCGTGTAAAAACTCAAGCCCACATGCTTGCCAATGGTACGGCCAGTGGGGTCTTTGATGGACCCTGGCTCTTTGGAGATGTAGCGATTTAAAAAATCGCGGAAGGGGCGTTCACCAATGAAGCAAATGCCCGTCGAGTCTTTTTTCTTGGCATTGGGCAAACCAATCTCTTCGGCAATTTGCCGGACTTGCGTTTTGAGTAACTCACCCACAGGAAACAAAGTCTTAGACAACTGCGCTTGGTTCAGGCGGTGTAAAAAGTAACTCTGGTCTTTGCTGTTGTCCAGACCTTTGAGCAACTCGTGCAATCCCGTTGTTGCATTCAAACGAACGCGCGCGTAATGGCCCGTGGCAATTTTTTCAGCGCCGACATGCATGGCGTGGTCTAAAAATGATTTGAACTTGATTTCGGCGTTGCAAAGAATATCGGGATTGGGTGTGCGGCCCGCTTGGTATTCGCGCAAAAAATCGGCAAACACACGGTCTTTGTAATCGGCCGCAAAGTTAACGTGTTCAATCTCAATGCCCACCACATCGGCCACCGCCGCCGCATCGACAAAGTCAATGTTGGATGAACAAAACTCGCTGTCGTCATCGTCTTCCCAATTTTTCATGAAAATGCCGACCACTTCGTGGCCTTGCTTTTTCAATAAGTGAGCGGTGACTGCGGAATCGACGCCGCCCGACAAACCCACAACAATTCGGTGATGCTTCATGGGACTCATTATCTCTTGAACTAACTATTTATACTTAGCGCCAAGCATGAACCCTATTCAGCCATCGAATGCGATGAAAAAAGCGCGGTTGGCCGTCAGCACATTTTTGCATGACGTAGGTCGCGGCGTGTTCACCCTGACGCACAGTGGCTTGGCCATGTTGGGTTTAGGACTCGTGGTGTGCATCAGCGTGGCTGTTTACAGACCCGATGTTTTGGCGCAATCAGAATCTCTCGTTTATGAGTGGCTGCGGGACCGTCAAGTGAGCCTTTGGTGGGAGCCCCAAAACACAGCCGACCGCGCCACTGCAACGGATTTGAAAGATGTACCGCGCAAGCAGGCTGCGGTGGCTGCGTGGCTGGCTACAAAGTACCGGGTAGCACCCGAACCGATTGCGGCCTTGGTGGCAGAGGCCTATGAGTTATCGGACGATACAAAATTGAAGCCGCATTTAATTTTGGCTGTGATGGCCATTGAGTCCAGCTTTCATCCTTATATTCAAAGTCAAGCGGGCGCCCAAGGCTTGATGCAAGTGATGACCGATATTCACATTAAAAAGTATGAAAAATACGGGGGCAAGCTGGCGGCCTTTGACCCCTTGACCAATATGCGGGTAGGAACGCGTGTCTTGCATGAATACGTCAAGTTAAAGGGTGGCGTTGAAGAGGGCTTGCTCTTTTACTTGGGCGGGGATAGCTTTCAAAGTGACACCGGCTATGTAGCCAAGGTGCTCGCCGAACAAGCCAAATTAGACGAAGTGGCATCGGGGCAAAAGGTCAGCACGCAGCCTTAATGAGTGGGGCTTGGCTTGAAAGAAGCCAGCACTCAGATTTGCCAGACAGACAAATCGGTGTGCAGCAATGCCAAGGAAAAGCGTTGACCTTTGGCGTGATCTTCAATGCATTGCAAAACGAGTGGGCTTCGATGCAAAGCTGTGGAGGCCCTCACTTCTTCTAAACTCATCCACATGACACGAACAATGCCCTGGTCCAGCGCCTGACCTTCAATTTTTTCAGAAATCTCGCCACTGAAGGCGAATCGTAAGTAGGTAATTTCCTCGGCATTCAGGCCGTTTTTCGCGGCACGCTGAAATCTAGATTGATAAACGCCAACCAATTGGGTGGGTTTGAAAGGGTGCGCTGTTTCTTCAAGACACTCTCGGGCGCATGCTTCTATCAAGGATTCACCAGGGTCTAGATGACCCGCGGGATTGTTAAGACGCAAACCTTCTGGGGTGTGCTCTTCAATCAGCAAATAGCGACCGTCTTTTTCGACGATGGCGGCAACGGTGACACTGGGATTCCAACGAGTGCTCATTTAAAGAATGTATCACTAGACTTCAAGGAAGTTGATTGATGTAGTATCGAACAGATAAGTCAAGATTGATAAAGCCAAATAGCGATTAGTTCAAGGTTTATCAGTATTCAGGAGACAGCGATGCGCATTTGGTTAGACAGTTACCCTGAGGGCGTACCGACTGACATAGACGCCTCACAGTACGAGTCCTTGGTTGGCTTGATGGACGACAGCTTTACCAAATACGCAAGCCGTACCGCCTACAGCTACATGGGGAAAGACATTGGCTATCAAGAAACTGATGTCAAAAGCCAGGCTCTTGCCGCTTATTTTCAATCATTGGGACTCGAGAAAGGCGACCGCGTCGCCATCATGATGCCCAATGTGCCGCAATACCCTGTTGCGGTTGCGGCCATTCTTCGCGCTGGATTGGTAGTGGTCAACGTCAACCCGCTTTACACGCCGCGCGAACTCGAGCATCAGTTGAAAGACTCAGGTGCCAAGGCCATCGTGATCATTGAAAACTTTGCCATCACGCTGCAAAAGTGCCTGGCACAAACGC
>JBIKOZ010000253.1:0-3422 GCA_044357745.1 Limnohabitans sp.
ATGGAGTTTTCGCTGCAACTCCAGGAAGATTTTTGATCTGGCAAATCAGACCGGTCAAGCCAAAATCGGTGCGCCTGGTCAAATCAGCACCAGCATCGAAACTTTTACACAAAAGCTAGGACACGCCCGTTTTTGATCCTTCGGTTTTTGCAGCCGATAGCGGCCGCAACATATGGCAAAAATAGAAAATCCGCAGAGGTCCTTTTAGCAGACAGAATCTTCAGGAATTGGTTTTGCAGACTGACCTGCACACATGGCGGCAGTAACCCGTCAAGATCGGTATCTGCTCAGCGGCAAACCAGTCAGGGGGCAAATTGCTCACCGTCATACGCCAAACAGAGGCCTGGGCTTAAGGCATGTCTAGGGTAGAAGGCTTATGCTCTGAATAGTCACCGTAGCGCACTCGGGTGCACGGTGTTAGCCTTGTCAGGCCTATGAACAACAGTCCCGCTTTCATCACGCCGCCCCTTCACGATTCGCGTGAAGCAGTTTTGCGCCTGCTGGTAACGCTCGCGCTGATGGCAATCGGCGCGGCCGGCATGTACGTTGTGCCGGTGGTTCTGCCCGCCGTACAGGTCGAGTTTGGCGTTGAGCGTGCGGACGCGTCATTGCCCTACACGCTGCAAATGATCGGCTTTGGCCTCGGCGGCATTCTGATGGGCCGCCTAGCCGACCGCTTCGGCATTACGGTGCCGCTGCTGCTCGGGGCGGTGTGCCTAGGCCTGGGTTTCATGATGGCTGCCTTATCGCCCAATATATGGGTGTTCATTGCGGTGCACGGCATCCTCATTGGCATGCTTGGCGCGTCGTGCACGTTCGCGCCGCTAATCGCAGACACCTCGCTTTGGTTTGTGCGCCGCCGTGGCATCGCTGTTGCCGTGTGCGCCAGCGGCAACTACCTGGGCGGTACGATCTGGCCGCCCATCGTCCAGCACTTTGTCGAAAACGTGGGCTGGCGCACCACCTACTTCGGCATGGCAGCCTTCTGCACCATTTGCATTAGCGCGCTGGCGCTGATGATGCGGCGCCGCCCGCCGCAGGCAGGCGGTACGCCTATGGCGACAGGACATGGCGCGCCAAGCAGCATGCCATTCGGATTCACACCGGGCAAGGCGCAGGGGCTGCTATGCGTGGCCGGCGTGGCGTGCTGCGTTGCCATGTCCATGCCGCAAGTCCACATCGTCGCGTACTGCACCGACCTCGGCTTCGGCGCTGCGCGCGGCGCCGAGATGCTCTCGATCATGCTGGGCTTCGGTATCGTCAGCCGCCTTGTTTCGGGTGCGATCTGCGACCGCATCGGCGGCCTGCGCACGCTGCTGCTGGGCTCGGCGCTGCAAACCCTCGCGCTCGTGTTGTTCCTGCCCTTCGACGGGCTGGCCTCTCTCTACGTCGTCTCGGCTCTTTTCGGCCTGTTCCAGGGCGGAATCGTGCCCGCGTACGCGATCATCATTCGCGAGCACTTCCCGACCAAGGAGGCGGGTGCACGCGTGGGCACCGTGATCATGGCAACAATGGTCGGCATGGCCATTGGCGGCTGGATGTCCGGCAAGGTGTTCGACCTGACCGGGTCGTACCACGCCGCATTTCTCAACGGCATCGCCTGGAACCTGCTGAACATCGGGATCATGCTCATGTTGCTGGTGCGCGTGCGGCGGAACCGGCGGCGCGCGTTCGCAGTGGCCTGACGACGCGTTCGGGCTGCGCAAGATGCCCCTCCTTGATGGCACGGGCGACCGCCTGAACCGACGGTGTTGACTTAGTTTGTAAGGATTTTTGTGAAATACAGCTCCAAACAAGTTTTATGGCCGCTTGGCATCGTCGCTGCCGGTATCGCGGTGGCCGTCCTTTGGTGGACCATGGCCAAACA
Source organism: Limnohabitans sp. (assembly GCA_044357745.1). Classification (GTDB taxonomy): domain Bacteria; phylum Pseudomonadota; class Gammaproteobacteria; order Burkholderiales; family Burkholderiaceae_C; genus Limnohabitans_A. The sequence continues at coordinate 1,868 of JBIKOZ010000253.1, forward strand.
GGCTGCACCGCTGACCGAGTCAGCGGCCAGCGTCCCAGATATGGCCGCAGCTGCGTCCGATCCAGTTGCACCGGTTGCCCCGCCAGGCGAGTTGCAGCCGGTCAAAATTCCAGCAGCAGCGCAGCCGCTAGCCGCAGACCAAATAGGTTCAGCAATAACAGCCTTTTTGGGCAGCAAGGCCGCTCTGACGTTCTTTCAGCTGACAGACTTTCCGCGCAAATTTGTAGCGACGGTGGACAACCTCGGCCGCTCCCACGCGCCGCCCGTGGCTTGGCCGATCAGCCCCACTGAAGGTCGCTTCACCGTACAGACGTTTGATGGTGCGACGGTCATCAGTTCTGACAATGGCTTGCGCTACACGCCGCTGGTGCTGCTGCTGGAGAAAATCAACGCTGGGCTGGCGGTAGATCTCTATGTGCGCATGTATCCCGTTTTGCAGCAGACCTATGTAGATCTTGGCTACCCGAATAACCAGTTTAATGACCGGCTGCTGCAGGTGATCAACCATCTACTCGCCACGCCAAACGCGCCGCAGGTGATGGCGGTGCAACTGACAGAAGTTAAGGGTCCCATTCCATCAGTGCGCCCTTGGGTGCGCTACGAGTTTGCCGACCCGGCATTAGAGGCTTTGTCGTCTGGGCAGAAGATCATGTTGCGCGTTGGTTCCGTCAATCAAAACCGGCTCAAGGCCAGGCTGTCAGCGCTGCGCCAAGAAATCTTGAAACGGTCAACTGCGGCTCAGTGACCAGAGCACCGTAAAGTCACTAAGCCGGCATTGAGACCGCCGTGGGCAGTAAAGGCGAAGCTATGACAGCTTGGACGGTTATAAAAATTACGCACCCTATCTAGGGTTAGAACCAACTTTCAATTTTTGCTGAATTGGCGCAGACTCAAATTGCCAATAGCAGGCAGCCGGCGCAGGCTGTTTGCACAAGTGTTCCAAGACTGCGACATTGGCGTAAGCCCCTGTGCCCAAACATTCAGGAGTTAAAGATGAACGCATCAACGATTGCCCAAGACTCTTTTGCATCAGGAAAATTAGCGGCAGACAACTCTGAGCTTAAAAAAACAGAGCAACCCGACCCTGTTTTGCAGCATCTAGAGAACCTACACCTGCCCTTGACCAGGGAGAACTATTTAGAGGCGGCCTATCCGTTGGGATTGCCTGATAGTTGGAGTCCAGCGGACGAGGCATCGCTTCCCCATGAAATTCGCAGGATCATCATCTGACATCAAAACCAAACCATTAGGGTTTGTGGAAGAGTCCCGTCGGTAGCAAAAGAGTAAGCACTTTCTTAGGAGACCCACATGTACAAGAAAATATTATTGGCTTATGACGGCTCAGATGCTGGGCAACAAGCGTTGCTAGATTGCAAAGAAATTGCGCAGATGGAGCAAAGCGAGCTTCATCTCTTGGCTGTGATCTCATTTTCCTTTAATGGGGCCATGGGCGTGGACATCCCCATAAAGGAAGTTGAAGAACTTGATCACGCTCGGCTCAGCGCGGTGTTGGAACTGGGCATCAAGAAATTAAACGACATGGGTGTCAAGGCCA